>NZ_KB890625.1 GCF_000373145.1 Thermus oshimai DSM 12092 | reverse complement strand
ACATGGTGGACGACCCGGAGCTTTTGGACCTGGTGGAGATGGAGGTGCGGGACCTTCTGAACCAGTACGAGTTTCCTGGGGACGAGGTTCCGGTGATCCGTGGGAGTGCGCTTTTAGCGCTGGAGCAGATGCACAAGAACCCCCAGACGAAGCGTGGGGAGAACGAGTGGGTGGATCGGATTTGGGAGTTGTTGGACGCGATTGACGAGTACATTCCCACGCCGGTGCGGGACGTGGACAAGCCGTTCTTGATGCCGGTGGAGGACGTATTTACGATCACGGGTCGTGGGACGGTGGCCACGGGCCGGATTGAGCGGGGGAAGGTGAAGGTTGGGGACGAGGTGGAGATTGTGGGGCTGGCTCCTGAGACGCGGAGGACGGTGGTGACTGGGGTGGAGATGCACCGTAAGACGCTGCAGGAGGGGCTGGCTGGGGACAATGTGGGGTTGTTGTTGCGTGGGGTAAGCCGGGAGGAGGTGGAGCGGGGCCAGGTGTTGGCGAAGCCTGGGAGCATTACTCCGCACACGAAGTTTGAGGCGTCGGTGTACATCTTGAAGAAGGAGGAGGGCGGGCGGCACACGGGGTTTTTTTCGGGGTACCGTCCGCAGTTTTACTTTCGGACGACGGATGTGACGGGGGTGGTGGAGTTGCCCCAGGGGGTGGAGATGGTGATGCCTGGGGACAACGTGACGTTTACGGTGGAGCTGATCAAGCCGGTGGCGTTGGAGGAGGGCTTGCGGTTTGCCATCCGGGAGGGTGGGCGGACCGTGGGCGCCGGCGTGGTCACCAAGATCCTGGAGTAACCCCAGGGGGAGGGTTCCCCCTCCCCCTTTCCTGAGGTGAAGCATGGCCAGCGAGGTCCGCATCAAGCTCCTCTTGGAGTGCACGGAGTGCAAGCGCCGCAACTACGCCACGGAGAAGAACAAGCGCAACACCACCTCCAAGCTGGAGCTCAAGAAGTACTGCCCTTGGTGTAAGCGCCACACCCCGCACCGGGAAGTGAAGATCTGATGTTCGCCCGTATCGTCCGCTACTTCCAGGAGGCCCGCGCGGAGCTCGCCCGGGTCACCTGGCCCACCCGGGAGCAGATCGTGGAGGGGACCCAGGCGGTGCTGCTCTTCGCCGCGGCCATGATGGTGATCCTGGGCCTTTACGATCTGGTCTTCCGCTTCCTGATAGGGCTTTTGCGATGAGCATCGAATGGTACGCGGTCCACACCTACGTGGGGCAGGAGGAGAAGGCCAAGGCCAACCTGGAGAAGCGCATCCAGGCCTTCGGCCTTCAGGACAAGATCTTCCAGGTCCTGATCCCCACGGAGGAGGTGGTGGAGCTCCGCGAGGGGGGCAAGAAAGAGGTCGTCAAGAAGAAGCTCTTCCCCGGCTACCTCTTCATCCAGATGGACCTGGGGGACGAGGAGGAGCCCAACGAGGCCTGGGAGGTGGTCCGGGGGACCCCGGGCATCACCGGCTTCGTGGGGGCGGGGATGCGCCCGGTGCCCCTTTCCCCCGACGAGGTGCGGCACATCCTCGAGGTCTCGGGGCTTCTCGGCAAGAAGGAGGCCCCCAAGGCCCAGGTGGCCTTCCGGGAGGGGGACCAGGTCCGGGTGGTTTCGGGCCCCTTCGCGGACTTTACCGGCACCGTGACCGAGATCAACCCCGAGCGGGGCAAGGTCAAGGTCATGGTCACCATCTTCGGGCGCGAGACCCCTGTGGAGCTGGACTTCTCCCAGGTGGTCAAGGCCTAAAAGGCGTCTGCACCCCCAACTTGGGGGGAGCCTAGGAGGGATAAATGAAGAAGATCGTTGCCGTAGTCAAGCTTCAGCTGCCCGCGGGCAAGGCCACGCCCGCGCCCCCGGTGGGCCCGGCTCTGGGCCAGCACGGGGCCAACATCATGGAGTTCGTCAAGGCCTTCAACGCGGCCACGGCCAACATGGGGGACGCCATCGTCCCCGTGGAGATCACCATCTACGCCGACCGCTCCTTCACCTTCATCACCAAGACCCCGCCCGCCAGCTACCTCATCCGCAAGGCCGCGGGGCTGGAGAAGGGGGCCCACAAGGCGGGGCGGGAGAAGGTGGGGCGGATCACCTGGCAGCAGGTCCTGGAGATCGCCAAGCAGAAGATGCCCGACCTGAACACCACCGACCTCGAGGCCGCCGCCCGGATGATCGCGGGCTCGGCCCGCTCCATGGGGGTGGAGGTGGTGGGCGCGCCGGAGGTGAAGGATGCCTAAGCACGGCAAGCGCTACCGCGCCCTTCTGGAAAAGGTGGACCCCAGCAAGGTCTACACCATTGACGAGGCGGCCCGCCTGGTGAAGGAGCTGGCCACCGCCAAGTTTGACGAGACCGTGGAGGTCCACGCCAAGCTGGGCATTGACCCCCGCAAGTCCGACCAGAACGTGCGCGGCACGGTCTCCCTGCCCCACGGCCTGGGCAAGCAGGTGCGGGTTTTGGCCATCGCCAAGGGCGAGAAGATCAAGGAGGCCGAGGAGGCCGGGGCCGACTACGTGGGGGGCGAGGAGATCATCCAGAAGATCCTGGACGGCTGGATGGACTTTGACGCGGTGGTGGCCACCCCGGACGTGATGGGCGCGGTGGGTTCCAAGCTGGGCCGCATCCTGGGCCCGAGGGGCCTCCTCCCCAACCCCAAGGCGGGCACGGTGGGCTTCAACATCGGGGAGATCATCCGGGAGATCAAGGCGGGACGGATTGAGTTCCGCAACGACAAGACCGGGGCCATCCACGCCCCCGTGGGCAAGGCGAGCTTCCCCGCTGAGAAGCTGGCGGACAACATCCGGGCCTTCATCAAGGCCCTGGAGGCCAGCAAGCCCGAGGCCGCCAAGGGGACCTTCCTCCGCTCGGTCTACGTGACCAGCACCATGGGCCCCTCCATCCGCATCAACCCCCAGTCCTAAAGCCTTGGGGTTTAGGGGGGTCTGGGAGAACGCCCCAGGCCCCCTTGACCTTTACCCCGGCGGGGCCTATACTCCCCTATGGCACCCCGGGCGCGTCCTTGCGCCCAAGGCCAGAGAAAGCGGGGGGCTTAAGGCCTTAAACATCCCGCCGAGGCGCTTGAGGGGGAGCGTTTCGTAAACCCGGAAAAATCCAAGAGGGGTTCCCCTGCCCCGCTAAGGGAGGAAGGCGTGCCGAGCAAGCGCAACGTTGAGCTTTTGGCTGCCCTGAAGGAGAACCTGCAGGCGGCCAGTGGCTCCTTCTTCCTGGTGAACTACCAGGGGCTCTCGGCCCAGGAGATCTACGCCCTGCGCAGGGGCCTGCGGGAGAAGGGGGCCCGGCTTTTCGTGGCCAAGAACACCCTGATCCGGCTGGCCCTCAAGGAGCTTGGCCTGCCCGAGCTGGACGGCCTGCAGGGCCCCAGCGCCCTGGTCTTCTACCAGGACCCGGTGGCGGCGGCCAAGGCCCTTCAGGAGTTCGCCAAGAAGAACCCCAAGGGCATCCCCGAGGCCAAGGGCGGGCTTTTGCAGGGCCAGCCCCTCTCCGCCAAGGACGTGGTGGCCCTGGCGGAGCTGCCCACCATGGACGAGCTCCGGGCGGAGCTGGTGGGCGTGCTCCAGGCCCCCATGGCGGAGCTGGTGGGCGTTCTGGGCGGCGTGGCCCGCGAGCTGGTAGGCATCTTGGAAGCGTACGCGGAGAAGAAGGCGGCGTAGGAGGTAGGAGATGGCGCTGGACATCGAACGGATCAAGGAAGAGCTTTCCCAGGCTACGGTTTTGGAACTCAAGCAGCTCATTGATGTCCTCAAGGAGGCGTGGGGTGTGACCGCCGCGGCCCCCGTGGCCGTGGCCGCGGCCCCTGCGGCGGCGGCCGCCGCGGCCCCTGTGGAGGAGAAGACCGAGTTTGACGTGATCCTCAAGGACGCGGGGGCCAAGAAGCTCGAGGTCATCAAGGAGCTTAGGGCCATCACTGGGCTCGGCCTCAAGGAGGCCAAGGACCTGGCCGAAAAGGGCGGCCCCATCAAGGAGGGCATCCCCAAGGCCGAGGCCGAGGAGATCAAGAAGAAGCTCGAGGCCGTGGGCGCGGTGGTGGAGCTGAAGTAACCCCCCGCCCATGGGGTGCCCCCCGGGCCCCAAGGGCCCGGGGTTTTTATATGCCCTGGGCCCCAAAGGGGAAGGCAACCAAGCTTAGGGTGGGGCCCCGGTACCATAGGGGCATGGACCTTCCCCGCGTGGTGGTGGGGCTTTCGGGGGCCAGCGGCATGCCCTACGCCCTGGATCTTCTAAAGACCCTTCAGGGCCTGGCCGAGGTGCACCTCGTCCTCTCCCAGGGGGCCAAGCGGGTCCTTTGGGAGGAGATGGGCCTAAGCCCCAAGGACCTCTACCCCTTGGCCTTCCGGGTCTACAAGGACGGGGACCTGGGGGCCCCCATCGCCTCGGGTTCCTTCCCCACCCGGGGCATGGTGGTCATCCCCTGCTCGGCTACCACCCTGGCCAAGGTGGCCCACGGCCTGGCGGACACCCTCCTCACCCGGGCGGCCTTCGTGCACCTTAAGGAAAGGCGGCCCCTCATCCTGGTGCCCCGGGAAACCCCCCTGCCCCTCCCCACCCTCCGGGCCATGGTCCAGGCGGCGGAGGCGGGGGCGGTGGTCCTCCCCGCAAGCCCGGGCTTCTACCACCGGCCCAGGTCCATAGAAGACCTCCTGGCCTTCATCACCCAGCGGGTCCTGGACCACCTGGGCCTAAGGGCGGAGCGGGCCCCCCGGTGGGGCGAGTGACGCTTTTTTACCGGTTTGCTCTGATACGATAGGGAGGATGACCCTATCGTCCGAACAGCGGCTGGTTCTGGACACGGTGCGCAGGGTGGCCCGGGAGGTCCTCTGGCCCCTGGCCCCGGAGTACGACCGGGAGGGCAAGTACCCCTGGCCCCAGCTCAAGGCCCTGGCGGAGCTGGGCTTCCTCGGCATGACCACCCCCGAGGCCTACGGGGGCGTGGGGCTGGACTCCGTCACCTGGGCCCTGGCCCTGGAGGAGATGGCCTGGGCGGACCCCAGCGTGGCGGTCATCGTCTCCGTCACCTCGGGCCTGCCCCAGTACATGCTCCTCCGCTTCGGCACCGAGGCGCAGAGGAGGCGCTACCTGGTCCCCCTGGCCCGGGGGGAGTGGATCGGGGCCTTCTGCCTCACGGAGCCCCACGCGGGCTCGGACGCGGCCTCCATCCGCACGGAGGCCCGGCGGGTCCCGGGGGGGTACGAGCTTTGGGGGGTGAAGAGCTGGATCACCTCCGCGGGCCAGGCCCAGCTCTACGTGGTCATGGCCCGCACGGAGGCGGGGATCAGCGCCTTTTTGGTGGAGGCGGGGGCCAAGGGGCTTTCCTTTGGCAAGCCCGAGGAGAAGATGGGCCTGCACGCGGCCCACACCGCGGAGGTGCGCCTGGAGGGCGTCTTCGTCCCCGAGGAGAACCGCCTGGGGGAGGAGGGGCGGGGGCTTTCCTACGCCCTGGCGGGGCTGGACTCGGGGCGCATCGGGGTGGCGGCCCAGGCGGTGGGCATCGCCCGGGCGGCCTTTGAGCTGGCCAAGGCCTACGCGGACGAACGGGTGCAGTTTGGGAAGAAGCTCCGGGAGCACCAGGCCATCGCCTTTAAGCTTTCGGACATGTACACCAAGGTGGAGGCGGCCCGGGCCCTCACCCTGAAGGCCGCGGAGAAGAAGGACCGGGGGGAGCGGTTTACCCTCGAGGCCAGCGCGGCCAAGCTCTTCGCCAGCGGGGTGGCGGTGGAGGTGACCCGGGAGGCGGTCCAGGTCCTGGGGGGGTACGGGTACCACCGCGACTACCGGGTGGAGCGCTACTACCGGGACGCCAAGGTCACGGAGATCTACGAGGGGACCTCGGAGATCCAGCGCTACGTGATCGCCCGGGAGCTCTACCGCTCCTAGGGTTTTCTCACCGGAAGAGGGTAAGGTAAAGGGCGTGGTGCGCCGCCTCCTTGCCCTTTCCCGGCCCCTTTACTGGTACTACGAGCGCCGCCTCCTGAAGGAGGTGAAGGGGGGGCCCATGCCCCGCCACCTGGGCCTCATCCTGGACGGGAACCGGCGCTACGCCCGCATGCTGGGCCTGGCCCCCACCAAGGGGCACGAGTTTGGGGTGAAGAAGGCCTACGAGGTGCTGGAGTGGTGCTTGGAGCTGGGGATCCGCACGGTCACGGTCTGGGTCTTCTCCACGGACAACTTCCGTCGGAGCCCCGAGGAGGTGGAGGAGCTCATGCGCCTCTTCGTCCAGGAGGCCTCGAGGATGGCCGAGGACCACCGCATCCACCGCCACCAGGTCCAGGTGCGGGTCATCGGCCGGCGGGAGGGGTTTTCGCAGGAGGTGTTGGAGGCCCTGGAGCGGCTGGAGTCCCGCACCCGGCACCACCAGGGGATGGTGCTGAACATCGCCATGGGCTACGGGGGCCGGGAGGAGATCGTGGATGCGGTGAAGAGGCTTCTCTTGGAGGCCCACGAGAAGGGCCTTTCCCCTAAGGAGGTGGCCGAGACCCTCACCCCCGAGGCCATCGCAGAAAGGCTCTACACCGCGGGCCTTCCCGATCCGGACTTCATCGTCCGCACCTCGGGGGAGATCCGCCTTTCCGGCTTTTTGCTCTGGCAGTCCGCCTACTCCGAATTCTACTTCGCCGACGTGCTCTGGCCCGAGTTCAGAAAGATAGACTTTCTCCGCGCCCTGAGGAGCTACCAGGCCCGGGAGCGCCGGTTTGGCCGTTGACAAACCGGGCTTTTTCGTATATTCTTACGCCCAAGATGCTGGCCCGCGAGAAAAAACTCGGCCGCCGGGGGGTAGGGTAGCCCCAAGGAGGCGCTATACCCCCCGGCCCGAGCGCGGGCCGGTTTTCTTTTTGGGAGGGGCCCATGCGGGAATGGAAGATCATAGACTCCACCTTGCGGGAAGGCGAGCAGTTTGAGCGGGCGAACTTTTCCACCGAGGACAAGATCCAGATCGCCAAGGCCCTGGACGAGTTCGGGATTGAGTACATCGAGGTCACCACCCCCATGGCCTCCCCCCAGTCCCGCAAGGACGCGGAGGTCCTGGCCTCCTTGGGCCTCAAGGCCAAGGTGGTCACCCACATCCAGACCCGCCTGGACGCGGCCAAGGTGGCGGTGGAAACGGGGGTGCAGGGGATAGACCTCCTCTTCGGCACCAGCAAGTACCTGCGGGCGGCCCACGGCCGGGACATCCCCCGCATCATTGAGGAGGCCCGGGAGGTCATCGCCTACATCCGGGAAAAGGCCCCCCACGTGGAGGTGCGCTTCTCCGCGGAGGACACCTTCCGCTCCGAGGAGCACGACCTCCTCCAGATCTACGAGGCCATCGCCCCCTACGTGGACCGGGTGGGGCTGGCGGACACCGTGGGCATCGCCACCCCCCGCCAGGTCTACGCCCTGGTGCGGGAGGTGCGGCGGGTGGTGGGGCCTGGGGTGGACATCGAGTTCCACGGCCACAACGACACCGGCTGCGCCATCGCCAACGCCTACGAGGCCATCGAGGCCGGGGCCACCCACGTGGACACCACCATCCTGGGCATCGGGGAGCGGAACGGCATCACCCCCCTAGGGGGCTTCCTGGCCCGCATGTTCACCCTCCAGCCGGAGTACGTGCGCAGGAAGTACAGGCTGGAGATGCTCCCGGAGCTGGACCGCATGGTGGCCAAGATGGTGGGGATAGAGATTCCCTTCAACAACTACATCACCGGGGAGACCGCCTTCAGCCACAAGGCGGGGATGCACCTCAAGGCCATCTACCTGAACCCCGAGTCCTACGAGCCTTATCCCCCCGAGGTCTTCGGCGTGCGGCGCAAGCTCATCATCGCCTCCAAGCTCACGGGCCGCCACGCCATCAAGGCGCGGGCGGAGGAGCTCGGCCTGCACTACGGGGAGGAGGAGCTCGCCCGCATCACCCAGCACATCAAGGCCCTGGCGGATAGGGGGCAGCTCACCTTGGAGGAGCTGGACCGGATCCTGAGGGAGTGGATCACCGCATGAGGCTAGAGGGCGCGGTACTCCTCTTCCGTCAGGCCCGCTGCCTTAAGGATTTTTTTGAAGGTGCCCTGGGGCAGCTCGCCGCTAGGGAAGGGGATCACCCCCACCCGTCCGTCGGGGTGGGTGAAGAGCCGGTGCCCCGCCCGTTCCTCGAGCCCCAGGCGCCAAAGCTTGCGGGCCACCTCCTCGGGTCTAGGCGGCATCCACCCCGACCTCGGCGGTCCGGATGTCGGGGGGGTGGGGGAGACCTTCCTCCCGAAGGTAGGCCAGAACCAGCTCCAGGGCTTCTTTGGCGTGGGCTAGAGCTTCCTCTGGGGTCCGCCCAAAGGAGTGGGCCTGGGGGAGGGCGGGGAACTCCGCGATCCAGACCCCGGGGGTGTCCGGGTCCTCGTAGAGGATGGCGGTGTAGCGAGGCAGCGGTTTCATTATAGGAGGGCGGCATGGGCCAGACTTTAGCGGAGAAGATCCTTTCCCAGAAGGCCGGGCGAAGGGTGGAGGCGGGGGAGCTCGTGGTGGTGGAGGTGGACCAGGTCATGGTGGTGGACTCCATCGCGGGGAGCTTCATCCGCCGCCTGGAGTACCTGGAGGCGAGCCCCCGTTACCCCGAGCGGGTCTCCATCGTCATCGACCACGTGGCCCCCGCGGCCAACCTGGAGGTGGCCAAGGCCCAGAAGGAGATCCGGGAATGGGCGGGGAGGCACGGGGTTAGGGTGTTTGACGTGGGCCGGGGGGTGTGCCACCAGGTCCTCATGGAGGAGGGCCTGGCCCAGCCCGGCTGGATTGTGGTGGGCTCGGACAGCCACTCCACCACCTACGGGGCGGTGGCCGCCTTCGGCACGGGGATGGGGGCCACGGACGTGGCCCTGGCCGCGGCCAGCGGCCGCACCTGGCTAAGGGTGCCGGAGACGGTGAAGGTGGTCTTCCGGGGGAGGCTTCCCAAAGGGGTCACCGCCAAGGACGCCGCCTTAGAGATGGTGCGCCTTCTCGGGGCGGACGGGGCCACCTACATGGCGGTGGAGATCCACCTCCTGGAGGGGGCGGAGGGGCTTACCTTGGGGGAGCGGATGACCCTGGCCAACCTCACCGTGGAGGCCGGGGCCAAGGCGGGGCTGGTGGTGCCCTCCGGGGAGGTCTTAGCGCGCTACGAAGTGCCCCCTTGGCTCTTCCCGGACCCTGAGGCCCGCTACGCCAAGACCCTGGAGATAGACCTTTCCGCCCTCACCCCCAGGGTTTCCGTGCCCTTCTATGTGGACAACGTCCACGAGGTGACGGCGGTGAAGGGGAAGCGGGTGGACCAGGTCTTCATCGGCACCTGCACCAACGGGCGCATAGAGGACTTAAGGGCCGCGGCGGAGGTCCTAAGGGGGAGGAAGGTGGCCCCCGGGGTGCGCCTCCTCGTCATCCCCGCCTCCAGCCAGGTCCTGGAGGAGGCGGCCAGGGACGGCACCCTCCTCACCCTCCTCGAGGCCGGGGCCACCATCGGCACCCCGGGGTGCGGCCCCTGCATGGGGCGGCACATGGGGGTGTTGGCCCCGGGGGAGGTGTGCGTCTCCACCTCCAACCGCAACTTCCGCGGCCGGATGGGGGCCCCGGACGCGGAGATCTACCTGGCGAGCCCCCGGGTGGCCGCGGCCAGCGCGGTGGCCGGCTACCTCACCACCCCGGAGGAACTGGAGGAAGCCCATGCCTAGGGTCTTTAAGTTCGGCGACCAGATCAACACCGACGATATCCTGCCCGGCAAGTACGCCCCCTTCATGGTGGGGGAGGACCGGTTTCACCTCTACGCCTTCGCCCACCTGCGGCCGGGGTTTGCGGAGGAGGTCAGGCCCGGGGACATCCTGGTCTTCGGCCGGAACACGGGCCTGGGCTCCAGCCGCGAGTACGCCCCCGAGGCCCTGAAAAAGCTGGGGATCCGGGTGGTCATCGCCAAGAGCTACGCCCGCATCTTCTTCCGCAACCTGGTGAACCTGGGGATCGTCCCCTTTGAATCGGAGGAGGTGGTGGATGCGTTAGAAGACGGCGACCTGGTGGAGCTGGACCTGGAGCGGGGGGTCCTCCAGCGGGGAGGGGAGCGGTTTCAGCTCCGCCCCCCGCCCCCCTTCCTCCTGGAGGCGCTCAAGGAGGGGTCCCTCCTGGAGTACTACAAGAAGCACGGGCGCTTCCCGGGGGAGTAGACTTGGGTCATGGAGGACCTGGAGATCACCTGTCCGGTGTGCGGCGAGGTCAGCGTGGTGCTGGCCGAGGATCTGGAGGGCCTCGAGGCCGGGGACGTCCTGGAGTGCGAGGCCTGCGGGGCGTTTTTGGAGGTGGTGTCCCTGGACCCCTTGGAGCTGGAGGTGACCGAGGGGGGCCTGGAGGGCTTCTTCGTGGACTGCCCCCGGTGCGGCTACACCTTTGAGGTTTCCGAGGAGGAAGAGGGGCAGGCCGTCTCCTGCCCCGAGTGCGGCTTTAGCTTTGTGCCCGACTGGAGCGAAGTGGAAGAGGAGGACGAGGAATGGTAGCCACCTGTCCGGAGTGCGGTGCGGAACTTAGGCTGGAGAACCCTGAGCTGGGCGAGCTTTTGGTCTGCGAGGACTGCGGGGCGGAGCTGGAGGTGGTCTCCCTAGACCCCTTGCGCCTGGAGCCCGCCCCCGAGGAGGCGGAGGACTGGGGCGAGTAGATCCCCATGCTGGCCATCCTGTACGACCGCATCCGGCCCGACGAAAGGATGCTCTTTGAGCGGGCCGAGGCCCTGGGGATTCCCTTTAAAAAGGTCTACGTCCCCGCCCTGCGGATGGTCCTGGGGGAGCCCCCTAAGGAGCTAGAGGGGGTCACCGTGGCCCTGGAGCGGTGCGTGAGCCAGAGCCGGGGCCTGGCGGCCGCCCGCTACCTCGAGGCCCTGGGCATCCCCGTGGTGAACCGCCCCCAGGTGATCGAGACCTGCGGGGACAAGTGGGCCACGAGCGCGGCCCTAGAGAGGGCGGGCCTTCCCCAGCCCAAAACCGCCCTCCTCACCGACACCGAGGAGGCCCTTAAGCTCATGGAGGAGTGGGGCTACCCGGTGGTCCTGAAGCCCGTCATCGGGAGCTGGGGGCGGCTCATCGCCAAGATCACCGACCGGGAGGCGGCGGAGGCCCTTCTGGAGCACAAGGAGGTCCTGGGGGGCTTCCAGCACCAGCTCCTTTACCTGCAGGAGTACGTGAAGAAGCCCGGGCGGGACATCCGGGTCTTCGTGGTGGGGGATAGGGCCATCGCCGCCATCTACCGCCGGAGCCACCACTGGATCACCAACACCGCCCGGGGCGGGGTGGCGGAGAACTGCCCCCTCACGGAGGAGATCGCCGAGCTTTCCGTGCGGGCGGCAAGGGCGGTGGGGGGCGGGGTGGTGGCCATCGACCTCTTTGAGTCCGAGCGGGGCCTTTTGGTGAACGAGGTGAACCACACCATGGAGTTCAAGAACTCCGTGCACACCACCGGGGTGGACATCCCCGGGGAGATCCTGCGCTACGCCTTTGAGGTGGCCCGTGGATAGGAGGACC
Organism: Thermus oshimai DSM 12092; assembly: GCF_000373145.1. Classification (NCBI taxonomy): domain Bacteria; kingdom Thermotogati; phylum Deinococcota; class Deinococci; order Thermales; family Thermaceae; genus Thermus; species Thermus oshimai. Next base: position 35,731 of record NZ_KB890625.1, on the reverse strand, counting down.
GTGGCCATCGTGGGGGGGTCGGGGTACGCGGGGGGGGAGTTCCTGCGCCTGGCCCTTTTCCACCCCCACCTGGAGGTGACCCAGGTGACCTCGAGGCGCTTCGCCGGGGAGCCCGTGCACTTCGTCCACCCCAACCTACGGGGGAGAACGAACCTCAAGTTCATCCCCCCGGAGAGGCTGGAGCCTGCGGACATCCTGGTCCTGGCCCTGCCCCACGGGGTCTTCGCCCAGGAGTACGAGCGCTACCGGCCCTTGGGGAAGGTGGTCTTGGACCTTTCCGCGGACTTCCGCCTGAAAAACCCCGACCTCTACCGCAGGTACTACGGGGAGCACCCCCGCCCCGACCTCCTGGGCAGCTTCGTCTACGCCCTCCCCGAGCTCTACCGGGAGGCCCTAAGGGGGGCGGACCAGATGGCGGGGGCGGGGTGCAACGCCACCGCCACCCTCCTCGGCCTCTACCCCCTCTTTAAGGCCGGGCTCCTCCAGCCCAAGCCGGTCTTCGTCACCCTCCTCATCTCCACCTCCGCCGCGGGGGCCGAGCCGAGCCCCGCAAGCCACCACCCCGAGCGGGCGGGCTCCCTTAGGGTCTACAAGCCCACCGGCCACCGCCACACCGCGGAGGTGGTGGAGAACCTCCCGGGCCGCCCCGAGGTCCACCTCACGGCCATCGCCACCGACCGGGTGCGGGGCATCCTCATGACCGCCCAGGCCTTCCTCCACGACGGCTGGAGCGAGCGGGACGTGTGGCAGGCCTACCGGGAGGCCTACGGGGGGGAGCCCTTCGTCCGCATCGTCAAGCAGAAGAAGGGCATCCACCGCTACCCCGACCCCCGCTTCGTCCAGGGCACCAACTACGCGGACATCGGGTTTGAGCTGGAGGAGGACACGGGGCGGCTGGTGGTCATGGTGGCCATAGACAACCTGGTGAAGGGCACCGCGGGCCACGCCCTCCAGGCCCTGAACCTGCGCATGGGCTGGCCCGAGACCCTGGGCCTGGAGTTCCCGGGGCTTCATCCGTAGGGGGTGGCCGTGATCGTCGTGAAGGTGGGCGGCGCGGAGGGCATAGACTACGAGGCCGTGGCCGAGGACGCGGCCTCCCTTTGGCGGGAAGGCCAGAGGCTCATCCTGGTCCATGGGGGAAGCAGCGAGACCAACCGCATCGCCGAGGCCCTGGGCCACCCCCCCCGGTTCCTCACCCACCCCGGGGGGCAGGTGAGCCGCCTCACGGACCGGAAGACCCTGGAGATCTTTGAGATGGTCTACTGCGGCCTGGTCAACAAGCGCCTGGTGGAGCACCTCCAGCGCTTTGGGGCCAACGCGGTTGGCCTTTCCGGGCTGGATGGGAGGCTTCTGGAAGGCCGCCGCAAGACCGCGGTGAAGTACGTGGAAGACGGCAAGGTGAAGATCCACCGGGGGGACTACACGGGCACGGTGGAGCGGGTGAACAAGGCCCTTTTGGACCTCCTCCTTTCCGCGGGGTACCTCCCCGTCCTCACCCCCCCGGCCATCAGCTACGAGAGCGAGGCCATCAACACCGACGGGGACAGCATCGCGGCCCTTCTTGCTGTCACCTACGGGGCCGAGGCCTTGGTCTTCCTCTCCAACGTGCCCGGCCTCCTCGCCCGCTACCCGGACGAGGGTAGCCTGGTCCGGGAGATCCCCATCGCCCGCCTCGAGGACCCCGAGTACCTGGCCCTGGCCCAAGGGCGGATGAAGCGCAAGGTCATGGGGGCGGTGGAGGCGGTGCGGGGCGGGGTGGGGCGGGTGGTCTTCGCGGACGGAAGGGTGAAAACCCCCATCCGCCGCGCCCTTTCGGGAGAAGGCACCGTGGTACGCTAGGGCCATGGCGCGCCTCGCCCTGGTCCTCCACGCCCACCTGCCCTACGTGCGGGCCCACGGGATGTGGCCCTTCGGGGAGGAAACCCTCTACGAGGCCATGGCCGAGACCTACCTCCCCCTCCTCCGGGCCCTGGACCGGCTCTGGCAGGAGGGGGTGGGGGCGCGGTTCACCCTGGGGATCACCCCCATCCTGGCGGAGCAGCTTTCTGACCCCAAGGTGAAAGAGGGCTTCCGGGCCTACGCCAAGGACCGCCTGGAGCGGGCCCAAGGGGATTACCTGCGCTACCGGGGGACGGAGCTGGAGGGAAGCGCCCGCCACCAGGTGGCCTTCTGGGAGCTCACCCTGGACCACTTCCACGGGCTTGGGGAGGATCTCCCCTCCGCCTTCCGCCGGGCCCAGGAACGGGGGCAGGTGGAGCTCATCGCCTCCCACGCCACCCACGGCTATAGCCCCCTTTTGGGCTACGACGAGGCCCTTTCGGCCCAGATCAAGACGGGCCTTGCCACCTACCGCCGCCACTTCGCCAAGGACGCCACGGGCTACTGGCTGCCCGAGATGGCCTACCGGCCCAAGGGGGTTTGGAAGCCCCCCGTGGAGGGGGCGCCGGAGGGGATGCGGGCAGGGGTGGACGAGCTCCTCATGCGCGCGGGGGTGCGCTACACCTTCGTGGACGCCCATCTGGTCCAGGGGGGAACGCCCCTAAGCCCCTATGGGGAGGCCCACCTGGGCCCTGTGGAGAGCGGTGAGGCCACCTTCTACGTCCACGAGCTCCCAAGCGGCCTAAGGGTCCTGGCCCGCAACCAGGAGACCGCCCTCCAGGTCTGGAGCGCGGACTACGGCTACCCTGGGGAGGGGCTTTACCGGGAGTTCCACCGCAAAGACCCCCTTTCCGGCCTCCACCACTGGCGGGTGACCCACCGCAAGGCGGACCTCTCCGCCAAGGCCCCGTACGACCCCGAGCTGGCCTTCGCCAAGGCCAAGGAGCACGCGGCCCACTTCGTGGGGCTTGTGGAAGGCCTCGCCGCCCGCCACCCCCAAGGGGTCATCCTGGCGCCCTACGACGCCGAGCTTTTCGGCCACTGGTGGTACGAGGGGGTGGCCTTTTTGGAGGAGGTCCTCCGCCTCCTCCCCCGGGCGGAAGGGGTGGAGGCGGTGACGGCCAAGGAGGCGGTGCAGGGGCCGGCGGTGCGCACCGCCTTGCCCGAGGGTTCCTGGGGCCGGGGTGGGGGGCACGAGGTGTGGCTCAACCCCAAGACCCTGGACTACTGGCGGCTGGTGTACCGGGCGGAAGGGGCCATGCGGGAGGCGGCAAGGCAGGGCATCCTCCCCCCTGGGGTCCTCCGGCAGGCCATGCGGGAGCTTCTCCTCCTCGAGGCCTCCGACTGGCCTTTCCTCATGGACACCGGCCAGGCGGCGGAGTACGCCAAGGAGCGCTACCAGGCCCACGGGGAGCGGTTTTTCCGCCTTCTTAGGGGGGTTTCCGAGGAGGAGCTAAAGGCCTTAGAGGAGCTGGACAACCCCTTCCCCGACGCGGACCCGAGGCTTTACCTATGATCCGGCACGCCGTCCTCCAGTTCCGCCCCGAAAAGGGGCAGATCCAGGCCAACCTGGCGCGCCTTACGGAGCACCTTAAGGCCCTCCTGCCCCACGCCCCGGAGGTGGTGGTCCTGCCCGAGGCGGCCCTTACGGGCTACTTCCTCCAGGGAGGGGTTAGGGAGCTCGCCCTCACCCGCCACGAGCTTTTGGAGCTCCTTTCCGAGGTCCACCGAAGGGCGGGGTACGAGGGGATGCTGGACCTGGTGGTGGGCTTCTACGAGCGGGACGGGGGGGCCTTCTACAACAGCGCCGCCTACCTAGAGCTTCCCCACCGGGTGGTCCACGTGCACCGCAAGGTCTTCCTGCCCACCTACGGGGTTTTTGACGAGGAGCGGTACCTTGCCCGGGGGCAGAGGGTGGCGGCCTTTGACACCCGCTTTGGCCGGGCGGCCCTTCTCATCTGCGAGGACTTCTGGCACTCCGTGACCGCCACCATCGCCGCCTTGGACGGGGCCCAGGTCCTCTACGTCCCCGCGGCAAGCCCGGCGAGGGGCTTCCAGGGGGAGAGGCCCTGGAACGTGGAGCGCTGGCGCATCCTGGCCCAGGCGGTGGCCGCGGAGCACGGGCTTTACGTGGTCCTTTCCAGCCTGGTGGGGTTTGAGGGGGGGAAGGGGATGAGCGGGGGGAGCCTGGCGGTGGGGCCGGACGGGCGGATCCTGGGGGAGGCCCCCCTCTTTGAGGAGGCGGCCCTCCTCTTCGGCCTGGACCCGGCGCGCATCCCGCCGGTGCGCTACGACAACCCCCTCCTCTCCGACCTCGAGGCCGGCCTTCCCCTCCTGCTGGACGACCTCACACGGGTTTTAGGGAGGCGAGCATGAGGATTCTCGAGGCCCCCCCCCTTCGGGAAAGCCTGGACCTCAACCTGCCCCTGGTGGCGGACTTCCTCACCCGCTTCATCCGGGAGGAGCTGGCCTGGCGCGGCTACCAGAAGGCCATCGTGGCCGTCTCCGGGGGGGTGGACTCCGCCACCACCCTGGCCCTGGCGGTGCGGGCCTTAGGGCCGGCAAACGTCCACGCCCTGGCCCTGCCCCACCGGGACTCCAGCCCCCTTTCCCTGGAGCACGCCCGCCTGGCGGCAAAGACCTTCGGGGTGGAGCTGGAGGTGGTGGACATCACCCCCATGGTGGAGGGGTACGCGGAAAAGACCCCAGACCTCACCCCCCGCCGCAAGGGGAACGTCATGGCCCGGGCGCGGATGATCGTCCTCTTTGACAAGTCCGAAGCCTACCGGGCCCTGCCCCTGGGCACGGGGAACAAGACGGAGCGCCTCTTTGGCTACTACACCTGGCACGGGGACGATTCCCCGCCCATCAACCCCTTGGGGGACCTCTACAAGACCCAGGTCTGGGCCCTGGCCCGCCACCTGGGGGTGCCGGAGGCCATCGTGGAGAAGGCCCCCACCGCGGACCTCGAGCCCGGGCAGACGGACGAGGCCGACCTGGGCGTGCGCTACCTCCGGGCGGACGTGATCCTGGAGCATTACCTTAAGGGTTACCCCGACGAGTACATCCTGGGCCTGGGGTTCACGGAGGAGGAGCTCAGGCGGGTGAAGGAGCGGGTGAACCGCACCCACTGGAAGCGGGCCCTGCCCACCGTGGCCCTCCTTTCCCCCACGGCCATCGGGGAGTTTTACCTGAGGCCTTTGGACTACCGGGTGTAGGAGGAGGTCGTGGCTAGGTCTGTCGGCAAGGCCGGAGGGACGCTTTCCAAAAAGCTTCTGCGCATCGCTGGGGTTCTCCTAGGCTTTGGCCTGGTGGTCTGGCTTCTCTTTAAGCTTTTTGTCCCTTGGCTCAGCGCCTTGGCCCTACCGGTAGCCCTTTTGCTCGTGGTGCGCCTGCTTCAAGAGAAGGAGATGGAGCGAACCCTGGTGGCCCACGTCAAGGGGTATGTGGGCGAGGCCCAGGTGGGCCGGGTGCTGGCCGAGTTGCCTTCCACCTGGCAGGTTTTCCACGACGTGGACCTGGGCGGGGAGAACGCCGACCACGTGGTGGTGGGGCCGCCCGGGGTGTTCAACGTAGAGGTGAAGAACCATCGCGGCCCTGTCCTCGCCCGCCCCGATGGCCTCTGGATCCGGGGAAAGCGCCGGGATGAGATCGTCCGCCAGGCGTGGCGCCAAGCCCACAAGCTTAGGGAGCTTTTAGGCCTCGAGGTCCAGCCCCTCTTGGTTTTCCTCGGGGAAGAGGTGGAAGGGGGACAGGTGGGGCGCCTGCCGGTTTTGCGGACGGAAGACCTGGTGGCCTACCTAAAAACCCTTCCTCCCCGCCTGACCTTTGCCGAGGCCAGGCGGGCGGCGGAGGTCCTGAGGGAACGGGTGCGCTGAGATGGAGGAAACCCTTTTGAAGGAGCGCTTGCGCAAAGCCCGCACGGTGGCCGTCCTAGGGGCCCACAAGGACCCTGCCCGCCCCGCCTTCTACGTGCCCCGGTACCTCTTCCAGGCGGGCTACCGCATCCTGCCCGTGAACCCTCGCTTTGCGGGGGAGGAGCTTTTTGGGGAGAGGGTTTTGGGGAACCTCCAGGAAATCCAGGAGCCCGTGGACATCCTGGACGTCTTCCGCCCCGGGGAGGCCCTTCCCGCCCACCTCCCCGAGATCCTGGCCCTGAGGCCGGGCCTGGTCTGGCTCCAGGTGGGGATCCGGAACCCTACGGTGGAGGAGGCCCTCCTAGGGGCGGGTATCCCCCTGGTGGTGGACCGATGCCTGATGGTGGAGCACAGGCGCCTCTTGGGGACCTGAGGGCGCTCCAGGAGGCCCTCCTCGCCTGGTACGAGGGGGCGAAGCGTCCCCTCCCCTGGCGGGGGGAGAAGGACCCCTACCGCATCCTCCTCTCCGAGGTCCTCCTCCAGCAGACCCGGGTGGAGCAGGCCATACCCTACTACCGCCGCTTCCTGGAGCGCTTTCCCACCCTGAAGGCCCTTCGGGAGGCCCCCCTGGAGGAGGTCTTAAGGGTGTGGGCCGGGGTGGGGTACTACCGCCGGGCGGAGCACCTCCACCGCGTGAGCCAGGCGGCGGAGGCCCTGCCCCGAAGCTACGAGGAGCTTAAGGAACTCCCCGGCCTCGGCCCCTACACCGCGGCCGCGGTGGCCTCCATGGGTTTTGGGGAACGGGTGGCCGCGGTGGACGGGAACGTGCGCCGCGTGTTGGCCCGGCTCTTCGCCCTGGAGTCCCCCACCCCCAAGGCCCTCCAGGCCCTGGCCCAGGCCCTCCTGCCCGAGGAGGGGGACCCCGGGGTGTGGAACCAGGCCCTCATGGAGCTTGGGGCCACGGTCTGCCGCCCTAAACGCCCTCTTTGCCCCGCCTGCCCCTTGGGGGCCTTCTGCCAAGGGCAAAAGGCTCCCCAGCGCTACCCCAAGGCGAGGGCCAGGGCCAAGCGGGAGGAGCGCCTGGCCGCCCTCGTCCTCTGGGGGCGGAAGGGGGTCTATTTGGAACCCCAGAAGGGCCGCTTCCGGGGGCTCTACGGGGTTCCCACCTTCCCGGAGGAGGAGCTTGGGGCAAGGGCCAGGGCCTTCGGCGTGGAGCCTTCGTACGTGGGGGAGGTGCGCCACGAACTCACCCACCGCCGCCTCTTCCTTAGGGTCTACGCCGCCCTTTGGGAGGGGGAAGGGGCGGACCCCAGGGCCAAGCCCCTACCCAAGCTCACGGAGAAGGTGCTCCGCCAGGCGGAGGCCTTCCTCGCTCATGCGGGCGTAGTCCCCTTCCAGGACGCATAGGCCCACCCCGTAGAGGTTCGCTAGGCGCCTGAGGCGGAAGGTGGCCTCCTCCCACTCCTCGGGGTGGAAGGCCCGGTAGCGCACCCGGTAGCCCGGGGTGGTGGGGGTGTCGGGCACCGCCCCCTCCCGTTCCACGAAGCGGAAGCCCAGGCGGAGGAGGTCTTCGTAAAGGTCGGGGTAGCTGGCCTCGGAAAGCCGCCCCGCCTCCTCCTCCACCTCCCCCATCCGGAGCCTCGCCCCAAGAAAGCTCCCCACCGCCAGGACCACCCGTTCCCCCCGCGCCACCGGCCCCTCCCAGGTCCTCACCCCCACCACCTTGTTCCCTTCCAGGAGGAGGCCCGTGGCCGTGGCCTGGAAGAGGTGGAGGTGGGGGGCCTGGGCCTCGAGGCGGGCCTTGGCCCGGGCGTGGAAGGCCCAGACCCGGGGGTCCTCCGGGTCGTAGGCCGCTTCCAGGAGGCTCCCCTTGGGAAAAGGCGGGCGCGGGGGGAGGAAGGGCATCATCACCGAGTCCAGGCTCTGGGTGAGGAGGCCCACCCGCACCCCCCGCCCGGCCAGCCGGTGGGCGGCCTCGCTCCCCGCGAAGCCCGCCCCCACGATGAGCACCTGGTAGTTCCCCATAACAAAAAGGCCCCCGGAGGGGCGATGTGGCGGGCCGTGAAGGACTCGAACCTCCAACCCCCGGTTTTGGAGACCGGTGCTCTGCCAGTTGAGCTAACGGCCCCCGCCTAGGGGATTCTAGCACATCCCCCCGATTAGGCCAAGGGGGGCGGTTGCGCCCTTGCCTCTTTCCCCCCTAGAATAGGGGGATGGCCGACGACGCGCGCCCCTTTCGGCCTGAGGCCCTACCCATGAAGCCCATCCTGGAACTTACCCCCGAGGAGCTCCCGGGCGAGGGCTACCGCAAGGCCCAGATCGCCCACTGGCTCTACGCCCGGGGGGTGCGGGAGTTTTCCGAGATGACCGACCTCCCTAGAGGGCTCCGGGAGGCCCTAGCCCAGGAGTGGCGCATCTCCGAGTTCGCCCTGGTGGAGGCCTACCCGAGCCGGGATGGGAGCGTCAAGTACCTCTTCACCCTTCTGGACGGAAAGAAGACCGAGGCCGTCTACATGCCCTACGAGAACCGCAAGACGGTCTGCCTCTCCAGCATGGTGGGCTGCCCCGCGGGGTGCACCTTCTGCGCCACGGGGGCCTTGGGCTTCGGCCGCAACCTCACCGCGGCGGAGATCCTGGACCAGCTCCTAGCCATCGCCTACCACCAGGGGATCTCCCCCCGGGAGATCCGCAACGTGGTCCTCATGGGCATGGGGGAGCCCCTCCTAAACCTCACCAACGTCCTCAAGGCGGTGCGCACCATGCTCCACCCCAAGGGCCTGGCCATGAGCCCCCGGCGCATCACCCTCTCCACCGTGGGCATCCCCCGGGGGATCTACCGCTTGGCCGAGGAGGACTTGGGGATCCGCCTCGCCCTCTCCCTCCACGCCCCCGACGACGAGACCCGGAAGAAGATCATCCCCACCGCCCACCGCTACCCCATCGCCGAGATCATGGAAGCGGTGCGGGCCTACTACGCCAAGACCAAGCGCCGGGTGACCTTTGAGTACACCCTCCTCCAGGGGCTCAACGACCACCCCTGGCAGGCCCGGCTTCTCTCCAGGCTCTTAAAGGGGCTAAGCGCCCACGTGAACCTCATCCCCTTCAACCCCTGGCCCGGCGCCCCGGTGAAGGGCACCCCCAAAGCGGGCATCCTGGCCTTCGCGGAGGAGCTTAAGCGACAGGGCATCCCCACCTCCATCCGCTTCAGCCGGGGGCAGGACGTGGGGGCGGCCTGCGGCCAGCTGGCCCTTAGGACCCCCCAGGCCCTAACCTTTAAACCCCTTCCAGAAGACGCCGGGCGATGACCACCTTTAGAACTTCGCTCGTCCCCTCCCCGATGCGGGTGAGGCGGGCGTCCCGCCAGTAGCGCTCCACGGGGTAGTCCTTGATGTACCCGTAGCCCCCCAGGATCTGGATGGCCTCGTCGCAGGCCTTCACCGCCACCTCGCTGGCGAAGAGCTTGGCCTGGGCGGCCTCGAGGGCGAAGGGCCGCCCCGCGTCCTTGAGCTCCGCCGCCTTCAGGTAGAGGAGCCTTGCGGCCTCCAGCTCCGTGGCCATCTCGGCCAGCTTAAAGGAAACCCCCTGGAACTCGGCGATGGGCCTGCCGAAGGCCTCCCGCTCCTTGGCGTAGCGGAGGGCGTAGTCCAAGGCGGCCCGCCCCAGGCCCACGGCCATGGCGGCGATGCCGATGCGGCCCCCATCCAGCACCCTTAAGACATCGTAGAAGGCCTTGCCCCGCTCCCCAAGGAGGGCCTCCTCCGGTAGGAAGAGGTCTTCCAGGAGGAGCTGGGCGGTGTCGGAGGCGTTAAGCCCAAGCTTTTCCTCCTTCCGCCCCACCTTTAGGCCCTTTTCGGGGCGGAAGAAGGCGAAGGCGGAGATCCCCAGGTGCCGCTTCTCCCCCACAGGCGGGTCGGTGCGGGCCATGATCACGTAGACCCCGGCCACGCTCCCCTGGGTGATGAACTGCTTGGTGCCGTTTAGGATAAACCCCCCGGCCACGGGCTCGGCCCGGGTCTTGAGGCCCGCCGCGTCCGAACCCGCCCCCGGCTCGGTGAGGCCCCAGGCCCCGAGGGCCTCCCCCGAGGCCAGCTTGGGGAGGAAAAGGGCCTTCTGCCGCTCGTTCCCCGCCAGGAGGATGTGCCCCGTGGCCAGGGAGTTGTGGCTGGCCACGGTGAGGGCCAAGGCCCCGTCCACGTAGGCGATCTCCTCCACCATGCGGGCGAAAAGCCGGGTGGAAAGCCCTGCCCCCCCGTAGGCCTCAGGGACCGTGGCCCCGAAGACCCCGAACTCGGAAAGCTTCCGCACCAGCTCCCAGGGGAAGGCCCCCGTGCGGTCCCGCTCCGCCGCCCCTTCTGCCACCTCGGCCTTCAAGAACTCGCGGAAAGGCCCGAGCACCTGCCGCTCTTCCTGGCTCTCTTCAAACCACAGGGCCATGGGGACATTATATGACTGTTTAGCACCTAAATGTGAAAATCCGTCACAGGTAGGGGAGGCGGACCCCTTCCCGTAAAATGGCCCCCATGTGGCCCCTTTTGGCCTTCCTCCTGGGCCTTGCCGTGGGTTCCTTCCTCAATGTGGTGATCCACCGCCTTCCCAAAGGGGAGACCTTGGGCGGGCGGAGCCGCTGCCCCCATTGCAGGCGTACGCTTTCCCCCCTGGACCTCCTTCCCGTCTTCTCCTACCTCGCCTTGAGGGGGCGGTGCCGCTACTGCCAGGGGCCCATCTCCCCCCGCTACCCCCTGGTGGAGGGGCTCACCGGGGGGCTTTTCCTCCTCACCGCCCTCCGCTTTCCTCCCAGCCTCGAGGCCCTCTTCACCTTCCTGTTCCTGTCCTTCCTGGTGGCCCTGGCCTTCATAGACCTGGACACCTACGAGCTCCCCGACCCTCTGACCTACGGCCTTCTCCTCCTGGGCCTCGTGGGGGCCTGGGCCTTCCGCTTTCCCCTTCCCTTTCAGCCCGAAGGGGCTAACCTTGGGGCCCTGGACGGGGCGCTTCTCTCCGCGGGCCTTATGGCCCTCATCGCGGGGTACGGGGCCTTTTTCCTGAGGCGCTTTGGGGAGGGGAGGCCGGAGGTGCCCGTAGGGCCCCACCAGGTGCACATGGCGGCCCTCTTGGGGGCCCTCTTGGGCCCGGGGGTGGGGATGGCCTTGGCCTTCCTCTCCTGGGCTCTTTCCGCCCGCACCGGGAGGCCGGTGGTCCTCCCCGACCGGCTTACCCTTCCCCTTTTCCCCTTGATCCCCCTGGCCCCCCTTCTCTTCCCGCCCCTGGGGAACCTCTGGGGAGAAGGGTGGGAGGGGCTTGCCGCCCTGGCCGCCCTGAAGGGGGGGCTCATCGCCGCCGGGGGGCTGGCCCTGGCGGGGGGGCTCTACTGGGCCTTTAGGGGGGGTCCCGGGGAAACGGAAGGGGAAGAAGAGCCCATCGCCATGGGCTACGGGGACGTGAAGCTCATGGGGGCCCTGGGGGCCTGGCTTGGGCCCTACGCCCTCCTCGCCCTGTTCCTTGGGGTCTTTTCCGGGGCCCTCTTTGGCCTTCTCCTTAGGAAGCGCACCCTTCCCTTCGGGCCCCACCTGGCCCTGGGGGGGGTGGTGGCCTTCTTCTATGGGGAGGCCCTGGTGCGGGCCTACCTGGCCCACCTCGGCGTAAGCTAGGGGGCGTGGAGGTGTTGGAAGCCCTGAAGCGCAGGCGGAGCGTGCGCCGGTTCAAGCCGGTGCCCCTCCCTGAAGAGGACCTGGAGAAGCTCCTCTTTGCCCTGCAGCGCGCCCCCACGGACGCCAGCGCCCAGCTCTACTCCGTTATCCGAATCACGGACCCCGAGCTGCGAAGGGAGGTGGCCCGGCTTTCCGGGGAGCAGGAGCACATCCGCCAAGCGGCGGAGTTTTTCGTTTTCCTGGCGGACATTCACCGGCTGGAGCGGCTCCTCGCCCACCGGGGCGAGGCCATGGCCTTCTGGCCCCGCACCGCCCTCCACTTCGCCCTCATGGACGCGGCCCTGGCCGCCGCCTACCTGGCCCTTACCGCGGAGAGCCTGGGGTATGGGGTTTGCTTCATCGGGGGGGTGCTGGGTGGGGTGGAGGCCCTGGTGGACCTTCTCGCCCTTCCCCCGGGGGTCCTCCCCGCGGTGGGGCTGGCGGTGGGCGTGCCCGACGAGGAGGGCCCCCCCAGGCCCAGGCTCCCCCGGGCCCTGGTGGTCCACGAGAACCGCTACCGCCCCTATACCTCGGAGGACCTCGAGGCCGCCTACGGGGCCATGGCCCCCTACAGCCGGGTGGGGGACTGGGGCCGGGTCCTCCGGCGCTACTTCGCCCAGGGAGGGACCATGGCCGAGCGGGAGGCCCCCTACGGCCGCGCCCTGGTGCGCCAGGGCCTGGACCCCGACCTGCCCCAAGGGGCCCGGGCCTACTCCCTGGGGGCCCTCATCGGGGAGGCCTTGGCGGAGGCCCGGGGGGTGCTCTTCCGAAAGGGGGAGGCCTGGGTGGAACGGGAAACCGAGGCCTTCCGCGGGGAAGGCGCCCCGGGGGAGGCCCTTTGGGAGGCCCTGGAAAAGGCCCGGGGGCGGAAGCCTTCCTGGCCTTAGCGGGTTGCCTCGGGGAGGGGGGGCCTCCGGGCCCCCCGGTAGGCCTTCTGGTAAAAGGGGGCCTCGAGGCTCTCGATGACCACCCGGCTCCCGTAGCTGCTGGCGTGGGCGAAGACCCCCCGGCCCAGGTACACCCCCACGTGGTCCACCTCCCGCCCGCCGAAGCTGAAGAAGACCAGGTCCCCGGGCTTTAGGCCCTCCGCCTGGGGCAGGGCGTTCCACTGCTCCTTGGTGGTGCGGGGCAGGCCCACCCCGAGCTCCGCGTAGACCTGGGCCACGAAGGCGGAGCAGTCCAGGGCCAGGGGGGAGTTGGCCCCGTACCTGTAGGGCACGCCCAAATAGCGGAGCACGGCCCGGAGGAGGGGGCTTTCGGGGTCCAGGGCCTCTTCTTCTTCTAGGGGGGCCCCAGAGGGGGCGCCCGGAGGCTCGGGTGCGGTAGAGGGTAGGCGGAGGACCTGGCCCACCTTTAGGGTTTCGTCCTGTAGGCCGTTCAGGGCCTTTAGGGCCTCCACCGTGGTCCCGTAGCGCCGGGCGATGGAGAAGAGGGTCTCCCCGGCGGCCACCACATGGGTGGGGGCCTGCGCTGGGCCCACCTTGAGGACCTGCCCAGGCCGGATGAGGAAGTCCGAAAGCCCGTTTAGCCTTTGGAGCTCCTCCACCGTGGTCCCGTAGCGCCGGGCGATGGAAAAGAGGGTTTCCCCCGGGGCCACCACGTGGGTGAGCTCCCCCTGAGCCAGGGCCAGGCCCAAGAGGAAAGGTAGGAGGAGGCGCATTGGTCCTATTCTATCCGCTTGAGGAGGCTTTGCACCCCATCGGGCAGGGCTTCTTCGGGAAAGAGGGCCTGGAAGCGCCGGGCTAGGTCCTTGAGAAGTGGCCAGAACTCGGGCTCCTTCAGGGCCACGGGGTAGAGGCCCCGAAGTTCGGAGAGAAGCTTTTCCCGGGCCAGGTGCCGGGCGGCCAGGAGGGCCTCGCCGGAAAGCCTGGGGGGCTTTCCCCGGGCGAGCCTCTCGGCCTCCTTGGCCACCAGGGGGCTTTGCAGGTGGCGGCGGCAGGTGGGGCAAGGGCTCTTCTCGCTTGGGGTCTGGCAGATGGGGCAGGGGTTTCCCCGCTGCCTTTTCAAGAGGGCCAGGGCGGCCCGCTCCGCCTTTTCCCGAAGCTCTGGGGGCGCGGCCTCGGCCAGGGCCCGGGCCTTTTGCAAAAGGGCGGGGGTGAGGGGCTCTTCCTGGGGGCTTTCCTCCGGCGGAGGGGCCTCCAGGGGCCCCACCCGGAAGCGGATCTCCCGCACCTTCCCGGGAAAGCGGGCGGAAAAGCGCTGGAGAAGATCCAGCCGGCGGTAGGTGAGCTGGTGGGCCAAGACCGCATCCCCCACCAGCACGGTGAGGACCCCATCCTCTAAGGCCACGGCCTCGGTGAGCTGGGCGAGCTCCTTCCCCACCGCCTCCTTCCAGTAGGCGAGGACGAGGGCCCGCTCCAGCCTGGCCCGGCTTCCCGCCTGGCCTAGGGCCAGGGGCACCGCCTCCTTCAGCCGCCAGGGCACAGCACCACCCCCCCCTCCATCCAGCATACCGGCACCCCCTCTGGGGCGCTGAGCCCCGCCAGGATGGCCTGGGGGAGGCCTCGAGCGTAGGCCAAAAGGGCCTTTTGCCGGGCCTCGTCCAGCTCCTCGCTCCACTCGTCCAGGAGGAGGAGAGGGGGCTCCTCGTGGTGTTGCCAGAGGAGGCGGTGCTCCGCAAGCCTTAAGGCGAGGGCCAGGGTTTTGGCCTCGCCGCGGCTTGCGAAGCGATGGGCGGGCCGGCCCGCAAGGAGGAAAAGGAGGTCGTCCCGATGCGGCCCCACCAGGGTCTGGCCCCGCTCCCGCTCCTCCTTGGCCGTGGCCTTCAGGGCTTCCAGAAGCCCCTGGCCTGCGGTCTCTTCCAGGTCCACCCCCACCCCTTTTCCCCCCAAGGCGGCGTGGACCTCCTCCAGGATGGGCAGGAAGCGGGCGAGGAAGCGCCTCCTATAGGCCATGATCTCCTCCCCGTAGCGGGCCAGGGCCTGGTCCCAGGCGGAAAGGCCGTTTCCCCCCTGGCGCAGGAGGGCGTTCCGTTGCCTTAGGACCTTCTCGTAGGCGGAAAGGAGCCCCCCATACCGGGCGGAGAAGCGGGCGATCAGCCGGTCCAGAAAGCCCCGCCGGGCCTCCCGGCTGCCCAGGACCACCTCCACGTCCTCCGGGGAAAGGAGGACGGAGCCCGGAAGCTCCAGGAGCCCTTTAAGCCCCGTGGGCTTCTCGTTGATCCGGAAGGTGCGCCCCTCGAGGGTGAGGGTGGCCTCGAGGCGGAAGACCCCTAAGGCGGTCTCCACCTCGCCCCACAGCCAGGCCTCCCCTTCCCCGAAGCGGATCTGGTCCTGGAGGCCTCCCTCCATCTCCCCCGTGAGGAGGAGGTGGATCCCCCTTAGGAGGTTGGTCTTGCCCTGGGCGTTCCCCCCCACCACCGCGGAAAGCCCCTCGGGGGGGCGGTAGGCCGTAAGGGCCAGGTTGCGGAAGTTCCGTTGCCGGAAGAGGAGAAGCCGCATGGCTAAGGGCGCCCCTTAAGGGCCCTAAGGCCGAGGAGGGCCAGGAGGAGCAAAAAGGCCCCCAGGAGGTAGGGCCCCTCGGGAAAGAGTTGGTAAAGCCCCGTGCCGAGAAGGGGCCCGAGCATCCGCCCCAGGGCCTGGGCGGCGCTGCTGAGCCCCGCCACCGCCCCTTGCTCCTCCTCCCCCACGGCTAGGGAAAGGGCGGCGGTGACCCCCGGGGCGGCCAGGGCCTGCCCCGCCCCCTGGAGGACCAGGCCCAAGGCCAGGGCCCAGAACCCCTGCCCAAAGGCCAGGACCAGGAAGCCTAAGGCCCCCACGGGTAGGCCCAGGAGGAGGAGCACCCTCGGGGGTGGGCGCAGGGCCCGCACCAGGAAGCCCTGGATGAAAACGGCCACCAGCCCGTAGAAGAAGAGGGCGAGGCCCACCCGTTGCGCGGTCTTTAGAGCGTCCAGGCCCAGGCGGTCCTGGAAGTGGAAGGCCACCGTCTGCTCCAGGGCCACACTGGAGAGGTTCAGGGCGAAGCCCAGGAGGAGGAGGGGGAAGACCCGGCGGTCCCAGGGGGAAAGCCGGGCCGGCTCCCTTGTCACCTTGCCCCGGGACTCCGGCAGGGCCAGATGGACGAAGAGGGCGTTCAAGAGGGCGAGCCCCGCGGAGAAGAACACGGGGGCGAGGAGGCCGAAGAGGGAGGCGAGCCCGGCTCCCAAGGCGGGCCCCAGGATGACCCCAAGCCCGAAGGCCGCCCCCAAAAGGGCCATCCCCCCGGTGCGCTCCTCCCTTCCCGTAACGTCCGCCACGTAGGCCTGGGCCGTGGGCAGGGTGGCGGAGGAGAAGGCCCCCCCAAGGAGGCGGGCGAGGAGAAGGGCCAGGAAAAGCCCCCACCCCGTGAGCACCCCCTTGAAGCCCAAAAAGGCGAAGAGCCCAAAGAGGAAAAAGCTTAGGGCGAAGCCCAAGATCCCCACGAGGAGGACGGGCTTGCGCCCCCCTTCGCTCCGCCGGCCCCAGTAAGGGGCGAGGAGGAACTGCAAAAGGGCGTAGGCGGTGGAGAAGGCCCCCACCTGAGGCTCGGATAGCCCCAGGGCCCGGCCCAAGGGCCCCAGGATGGGGAAGAGGATGGAAAGCCCTAGGATGCTGTTGAAGAGGGTGAGGAAGAGGAGGGCAAGGGGCGGCATGCCCTAGAGTTTAGCCGAACCGCCCCGTGATGTAGGCCTCCGTGTAGGGGTGCTTGGGCTTGGTGAAGAGCTCCTCCGTGGGGCCTTCCTCCACCAGGACCCCTAGGTGCATGAAAAGGGTCCGGTCGGAGACCCGGGCCGCCTGCTGCATGTTGTGGGTGACGATGACCACGGTGTAGCGGCTCTTGAGCTCCAGGATCAGGTCCTCTATGGCCTGGGTGGCGATGGGGTCCAGGGCGCTCGTGGGCTCGTCCATGAGGAGGAGGGGGGGTTCCACGGCGATGGCCCGGGCGATGCAAAGGCGCTGCTGCTGGCCTCCCGAAAGCCTCAGGCCGCTTTCCTTCTTGAAGCGGTCCTTCACCTCCTCCCAGAGGGCGGCCCGCTTCAGGGCCTCCACCACCCGGTCCTCCAGCTCGCTTCCCTTCACCCCAAGAAGCCGGAGGCCAAAGGCCACGTTCTCAAAGATGGTCTTGGGGAAGGGGTTGGGCTTCTGGAAGACCATGCCGATGTGCCGCCTTACGGCCACGGGGTCCACCCGGGGGTCGTAGATGTTCACCCCTTCGTAGAGGACCTCCCCCTCCACCCGCACCCCAGGGACCAGGTCGTTCATGCGGTTTAGGGAGCGCAAGAGGGTGCTCTTCCCGCACCCCGAGGGGCCGATGATGGCCGTGACCTGGTTCTTGGGGAAGCGCACGCTGATCCCGTAAAGGGCCTGCTTGGGGCCGTACCAGAGGCTGAGGTTCCGCACGTCCACCAGGGCCTCGGCCTCGGAGACGGGCGCGGTGCGCACCGTCTCGTGGTCCTTGAGCATTTCTAGGCTCACCATTCCCTCCTGAAGCGGTTCCTAAGGTAAAGGGCGGCCAGGTAGAGGACGGAAAGCACCATGAGCATCACCAGGATGCCCGCCGCGGCCACCCGGGCGAACTCGGGCTGGTTCTGGCTGACCCAGAGGTAGATCTGCACCGGGATCACCGTGTACTCCGAGAGGGGCCCGGAGGGAATGTAGGGCACGTAGGCCGCCGCCCCCACCAGGAGGAGGGGGGCCGCCTCCCCGATGAGCCGGGCGGCGGAGAGGATGACCCCCGTGACCATCCCGGGCAAGGCGGCGGGGACCACGGTGCGGAAGACCACCTGGCGCCGGGTGGCCCCCAGGGCGAAGGCCGCCTGGCGGATGGAGTCGGGCACGCTCCTTAGGGCCTCCCGGGAGGTGACCACGATGACCGGGATGCCGAGAAGGGCCAAGGTAAAGCTTGCGGCCAGCACCGTGGGGCCGAAGCCAAAGCCCCGCACGAAGAGGGCCAGGCCGAGGAGGCCGTAGACGATGGAGGGCACCCCGGCCAGGTTCCTCAGGTTCACCTCGAGGATGCGGCTCAGGCGCCCCTGGCGCAGGTACTCCTCCAGGAGGATGGCCGTGCCCACCCCCACGGGGATGGCGATGAGGAGGGCCAGGCCCAGGACCCATAGGGTGCCCACGATGGCCGGGGCGATCCCTGCGAGAAGGGGGCTCCGGGAGGGGTAGCGGGTGAGGAAGGAGGCGTCCAGCCAGGGGTTCAGGACCAGCCGCTCCCCTTCCCCCAAGGAGGCCTTAAGCTCCTCCCAGCGCCGGAGGCCCTGGAGGAGGCTATAGTCCCCAAGCCGCTCGTCGTAGAGGCCCGTGAGGACCAGACGGAAGGGGCCTTCGTGGGTCAGGGGCATGAGCTCCACCCGGTTCTGGAGCCAAAGGGCCCGGCGCTCCTTTGGGTCTTGGAGGAGCTCCTGGACCTCCTCCTCCAGGTACCCCTCGGCCAGGAGGCGCTCCTTCACCAGGGTCTCCCAGGGGGTCCCCAAGGGGTAGGTGCGCCCGGCCCCCTCCCCCCCTACCACCTGGACGGAGAAGCTCCGGTAGAGGGTGTCCCCCAGGAGGGTGGCGAGGAGCAGAAAGGCCAAGAGGAGGGGCAGGACCAGGGCCCGGGCGAAGGTGCGGTCTATGCGCGCTTTCCAAGGGTCTTGGCCGAACGCCCTATTCATAACGCTCCCGATACCGTTCCACCACGTACTGGGCCAGGATGTTGAGGAGGAGGGTGAGGAGGAAGAGGGTGAACCCCACAGCGAAAAGGGCCAAGGAGGCCGTGGAGCCCGCGGGCTGGTCCCCGGTGGCCGCCTGGACGATGTAGCTGGTCATGGTGGCGATGGTCTCCCGGGGGTCCAGGGTGAGGGTGGGCCGCTGCCCCGCGGCGATGGCCACGATCATGGTCTCCCCGATGGCCCGGCTGGTGGCCAGGATGATGGCCGCCACGATCCCCGAGATGGCCGCGGGGAAGACCACCTTGAGGGCCACCTCGTAGGGCCTAGCCCCCAGGGCGTAGGCCGCTTCCCGGATGGAGCGGGGCACGGCCTGCATGGCGTCCGCGGCCACGTTGGAGACGTAGGGGACGATGGCGAAGCCCATCACCAGCCCCGCGGAGAGGGGGTTGAAGATGCTGAGCCCGGGGATGAAGCGCTGGAGAAGCGGGGTCACGAAGAGGAGGGCAAAGTAGCCGAAGACCACGGTGGGGATGCCCTCAAAGAGTTCCAGCGTCCCCATGATGCGGGCCCGTACCCGGTGGGGGGCGTACTCCGAGATGTAGATGGCCAGCATAAGCCCCAGGGGTACGGCCACCAGGAGGGCGATGGCCGTGACCAGGAAGGTGCCCGCCAGGAGGGGGGCGATGCCGTAGCGGGGCTCGGCGAAAAGGGGGGTCCACTCGGGGGCGAAGAGGAACTCTAAGAGGGGCACCCGGCGGAAGAACTCCGCCACGTCCAGAAGGAGGGTCACCACCACGCCCAAGGTGGTGAGGAGGGTGACGGAGGAGAGGAGGAGGAGGAGGAGGTAGGTGAGGATCTCCTTGGGGTTTCGCGAGGGCTTCTGGCGGAGAAGGTCCATGCCTCTGTCCATTCTAAAGGGGTGGGGGGTGCCCCCCACCCCACTCCTGGGCCTAGCTTACTTGAACTCCTTCTTCAGCTCCTCCACGAACTTGGAGAGGGGCGTGCCCGGGGGGAGGTCCATGAAGAAGGTCCCCGTCTTGCGCCGCTTCAGGATCTCCTGTACCACCTGGTAGGCATCGCTGGGGAGCTCAATGTACCCCGTGCTCCGGATGGCCCGGCGGGCCTGGGCGGAGAGGTAGAACTCCACGAAGTCCTGGACCTCCTTGC
Source organism: Thermus oshimai DSM 12092 (assembly GCF_000373145.1). NCBI lineage: Bacteria > Thermotogati > Deinococcota > Deinococci > Thermales > Thermaceae > Thermus > Thermus oshimai. The sequence continues at coordinate 16,529 of NZ_KB890625.1, read as the reverse complement.
GCTCCAGGCTCTTCAGGCTCACGTAGATGAAAAGGGGCCGGGAGAGGGGCTGGTAGGTGCCGTTCAGGACGTTTTCCCGGGTGGGCAGGACGCAGCCTTTGCCGTTGTCCACCGCCACCGCCTTCACCTTGTCCTTGTTCTCCTCGTAGTAGGCCACCCCCAGGAAGCCCAGGGCGTAGCGGTTCCCCGCCACCCCCCGGATGGTGACGTTGTCGTCCTCCGTGGGCTGGTAGTCCGTGCGGATGGCCCCCGCCTTGCCCATGATGGCCTCGGTGAAGTAGTCAAAGGTGCCGGAGTCCGTCCCCGCCCCGAAGAGCTGGATGCGCTCGTTGGGCCACGTGGGGCGGACATCCCTCCAGGTGCGCACCCGGCTGTTGGGCTCCCAGATGGCCTTGATCTCGCTCGTCTTCATGCAAGCCGCGAAGGTGTTTTGGGGGTGGATGATGAGGGTGAGGGCATCGTAGGCCACAGGGAGTTCAAGGAAGCGGATCCCGTTTTTGGTGCACTCCTCCAGCTCCTCCTTCTTGATGGGGCGGCTGGCGTCTTGGATGTCCGTCTCCCCGCGGCAGAACTTCTTGAACCCGCCCCCCGTCCCGGAGAAGGCCACGGTCACCTTTACGTTGGGGTTGCGGGCGGTGAACTCCTCCGCCACCGCCTGGGTGATGGGGTAGACGGTGGAGGACCCGTCCGCCCGGATCTGCTGGGCCGAGGCCACCCCTAGGAGAGCCGCCGCCAAGACCAGGCCGATCGCTTTCTTCGCCATACCTAAAACCTCCCTCCCCTACTGTCTCAGGCCTTTGTCAGGAGAAGGTCAAGACCGGCCAGGTTGTAGACCCCCCGGCGGATCACCCCGCCCCCAAGAAGCCGCTCCCCCCGGTAGAAGACGGCGCTCTGCCCCGGGGCCACCGCGAAGAGGGGCTTCTCAAAGCGGAGGCGCAAGGGGGCAAGGCTTTCCACCTTGGCCCGCACGGGGGGGGTGCGGTAGCGCACCTGGACCTCCACCGCCTCGGGGAGCTCGGCGAGGAGGTTGACCCCGTGGGCCTCGAGGCCCTCCCAAAGCGCCGCCTCCCTCGGCCCCACGTAGACCACGTTGGCCTTGGGGTCCACCCCCACCACGTACCGCTCCAGGTGGCTCTTGAAAAGGCCAAGCCCCTTCCGCTGGCCGATGGTGTAGAGGCTGGCCCCCTGGTGCTCCCCCACCACCTCCCCCGTGAGGGCGTCCACGATGGGGCCCGGCCGGGTCTTGAGCCGTTCCTGCAGGAACCCCCTTAGGTCCCCCGCCACGAAGCAGAGGTTCTGGCTTTCGGGCTTCCGGGCGGTGGGGAGGCCTGCCCTCTCCGCCAGGGCCCGCACCTCCTTCTTGGTGAGGTGGCCCACCGGGAAGAGGAGGTGGGGGAGGGCCTCCTTGGGGGTGCCCCAGAGGAAGTAGCTCTGGTCCTTCTCCGGGTCCAGGCCCCGGAGGAGGGCCTCCCCTTCCCGGCGCACGTAGTGGCCCGTGGCCACGTAGTCCAGGCCGAGCCTTTTGGCGTGCTTTAGGAGGGCCCCGAACTTCACGTCGGTGTTGCAGAAGACGCAGGGGTTTGGGGTCTTCCCCTCGGCGTAGCCCTGGAGGAAGGGGCCGATGATCCGCTCCTCAAAGACCTCCCGGTAGTCCAGGAGGTAGAAGGGGATGTCCAGCATCTCCGCCACCCGCCGGGCCTCGTAGGCCGCGTCGGGGGTGCAGCAGCTCTCCCAGGCCCCCTCCTCCACCTCGGTGTGGAACTCCTTCCAGTCCGGCCAGAAGCGCATCATGGCCCCCACCACCTGGTAGCCCGCCTCCTTCAGGAGGAGGGCGGAGACGGAGGAGTCCACCCCCCCCGAGAGGGCCACCAGGACGGAGGGCTTCACGCCACCACCTCCCGCCTCAGGGCGGCCTCCGTGCTCTTGATGGCCACCTCCACCATGTCCGGGGTGGGCTCGGCCACGGTGAGGGCCTGGAAGCGGAAGCCCAGGGCCCTAAGGGCCTTGGAAAAGGGGTCCTCATGGCGGGCGGAGAAGTAGAGGAGCTCAAAGGCCAGGGCGGCCACCAGGGGCAGGAAGAGGACCCGGGCCAGGAGCCGCCACCACAGGACCTCCGGGGCGGGGATGAGGCTGTAGACCAGCACCGAGACCAGGACCACAAAGACCAAAAAGGTGGTTCCGCACCGGGGGTGGAAGCGGGGCTGGGCCAGGACGTTCTCCACCGTGAGGGGAAGCCCCTTTTCGTAGGCGTGGATGGCCTTGTGCTCCGCCCCGTGGTACATGAAGAAGCGGCGGATCTCCGGCATGCGGCCGATGAAGAGGAGGTAGCCCACCAAAAGGCTCACCTTGAGCCCCCCCGCCAGGAGGTTGTGGAGGATGGGGTGGCGGGCGGGGTCCACAAAAAGCCCCGCAAGCCCCCCGGGCAGGACGATGAAGAGCCCAATCCCAAGGAGGAGGCTCACCGCCACCGTGGCCCAAAGGGCCCCCTTGGGCATTTCCTCTTCCCCGGCGAGCTCCGCGCTCCGCATGAGCGCCCGGTAGCTCACGGAAAGGGCATCCCACAGGGCCACCACCCCCCGGAGGAAGGGGAGGCGGGCCCAGGGGTAGCGCTGGCTTAGGGCGGGCTCCTCGTGGCGCTCCACGTGGATCTCCCCGTTCTTGAGGCGGACGGCCAGGGCCCAGGCCCAGGGGGCTTTCATCATGACCCCCTCCATGGCCGCGGCCCCGCCCAAAGCGGCTTGGGTAAGGAGGGTCCGAAGCATCCTTCCCATTTTGGCACACCGTGGTATAACCCAAGCGTGCTTGCGCTTCAGCGAACCGAAGCCGGGGTTTTGGAGGCCAAGGCGCCCTTGAAGGTGGTCTTCTTCGGTCCGGAGGGCCTTTTGGGCGGTGGGAAGGTCCTGGACGAGGCCTTAGGGGGGCGCCTAAGGCGGGCGGTGGAGGAGGCCGGGCTCAAAGGGGAGGCTGGGGAAAGCCTCCTCCTGGCCCTTCCCGAGGGGTACGCCCTCCTCTTCGGCACGGGGCGGGAAGGGGACGGCCGGGCCCTTGGGGGGAGGCTGGCCCAGGCCCTCCTGAAGACGGGCTTCCGGGAGGCCGTGGCCGAGCCCTACGGGGAGGCCTACCCCTTCGTGGAGGGGCTTCTTCTGGGGAGCTACCGCTTTGACCGCTACAAGGGGAAGAAGGAGGAAAAAGACCTCACCCTGACCCTTTCCGGGGTGGAGGAAGGGGTGCTGGAGCGGGCCCGGAAGGTGGCCCAGGGGGTGGCCTGGGCCCGGGACCTGGTGAACGAGCCCCCAAACGCCCTCACCCCCCGCGTCCTGGCGGAGGCCGCCCTTGGCCTTAGGGCGTATGGGGTGGAGGTGGAGGTGCTGGACGAGGAGGCCATCCGGGCCCTGGGGATGGGGGCCTTCCTGGCGGTGGCCCAGGGCTCGGACGAGCCCCCCCGCTTCATCGTCCTCCGCTACCGCCCAGAAGGGGCCCGGGCGCGGCTGGACCTGGTGGGCAAGGGGATCACCTTTGACTCGGGGGGCTACTCCCTGAAGCCCACGGAGAGCATGGCCACCATGAAGGGGGACATGGCGGGGGCGGCGGCCGTGCTGGGGGCCTTCCTTTCCGCGGCGGAGCTCGGCCTTCCCGTAGAGCTTCGGGGCTACATCGCCGCCTGCGAGAACCTGGTTTCGGGCCACGCCTACAAGCTCGGGGACGTTCTGAAGACCCTTTCCGGCAAGACCGTGGAGGTGATGAACACCGACGCGGAAGGGCGCCTCACCCTGGCGGACGCCCTGGCCTACGCGGAGCGGGAGGGGGCGGAGCGGATCCTGGAGCTTTCCACCCTCACGGGGGCGGCCACCGTGGCCCTGGGGGAGGAGGTGGCGGCCCTTTTCGCCACGGAGGAGGCCTTTGGGGAGAGGGTGCAAAAGGCGGCAGAAAGGGCGGGGGAGAAGGTCTGGCCCCTGCCCCTCGAGGGGAGCTACCGGGAGAAGCTGAAAAGCCCCGTGGCCGACCTGAAGAACGTGGGGGACCGCTACGGTGGGGCCATCGTGGCCGCGCTTTTCCTGGCGGAGTTCGTGAGGGTGCCCCTGGTCCACCTGGACATCGCCGGGCCGGCCTTTGCCCGCAAGGCCCACGCCCTGGGGCCGGAAGGGGGGACGGGCTTTGGGGTGCGCACCATCTTAGAGCTGGCCCAGGCCTTGTAACGCCTAGGGCACCCTTCGTTTGGGGTACGTAAAGAAGGCCCCCGGAAACGGGGGCCTTCCCTTACGGGGCCTTTAGGCCTTGCAGTCTGGGCACTTGCCCCTGAACTCCACCCGGGCCCTCTCTAGGTCCCAGCCCGAGCGCTCGGCCGCGGCCTGGAGGGCGGGGCCTAGGTCCAGCTCGGGGAGGTTTTTCAGGAGGAGGTCCTCCACCCTTCCGCACTCCTGGCAGGCCAGGTGCACGTGGGGCTCGTTGTAGCCGTCGTAGCGGGTGTTGCCCTTGGGGTCCTTGAACTCGTAGATGAGGCCGTGCTCCCGGAGGACGTGGAGGTTCAGGTAGACGGTGGAGAGGCCGATGTCGTACCCCCGCTTCTTCAGACCCTGGTAGAGCTCTTCAGGGGTGGGGTGGACGTTTTTGCGGTCCAGGAAGCTCAAAATGCGCTCCCGAGGTAGGGTGTGCCGGAGGCCCACCGCCTTTAGCCGCGCCCGATAGTTTTCTTTTTCCCTAGTCCTTGGCATGGCTCCTCCTTCCTTACGATTCCAGTATACACCTATCCTGTGCAAATGCAACACCCTGGAAAAGGTGGTCTGTTAGAAGGCCCTCCATGCCCCCCTCTCCCAGCCTGGTATAATGAACCCGCTTTGGACCGGCCTGTTCACCGCCTTCTCCACCTGGTGTTCGCCCTGGGGCTTGCCCATGCCCTGTTCCTCTTCCTGCAGGAGGGGGTGCGGGCCCACGCCCTGGCCCAGGAGGCCAGGCGGCTGGAAGGGGAGCTGGCCCTCTTGGAGGCCCGGGTGGCCCGGCTTAGGATGGAGGCCGAGGCCCTGGGGGACCCCCAGCACCTTGAGGCCCTGGCCCGCCGGGCGGGCTGGGTGGGGAAGGAGGAGGAGCTGAAGCGGCGATGAGGGAAGACCTAGCCTACTTGATGGAGGACGAGGCCCTCACGGACGGCCTAACGGACGAGGAGGCCCAGGCCCTTCTCTCCTGGCTTAGGGACCTGGCGGAAGAGGTGGACCCAAGCCACCTGGCCCATCTCCGCCGCCTGGGGCACGAGGTGGCCCGCCTGGCCCGGGACTATGGGGTGCCGGTGGAGGACCTCATCGGGCTCCTCGAGCTCGCCTGGGAGGCCCCCGAGCCCCCGGGGCTCCAGGCCTAGGGCGCATACCCTTGACGCATAGCGCATAAGGCGGTAGGGTGAAGGTAAGGCCGGGCGGAAAAGCCCGGTGGTTTTGTTTTGGGAGGGCGCCATGGTTTTCCAGAAGGTGGGCCCCTACACCTACCGCATCCCCCGGCAGGGGAAGATGCGGGTGGACGCGGTCTTCTTTGCCTCGGAGGAGATCCTAAAGGACCTCGAGGCCGAGGGCTACGCCTCGCTCCAGCAGCTCATGAACGTGGCCACCCTGCCCGGCATCGTGGAGCCCGCCCTGGCCATGCCGGACATCCACTGGGGTTACGGCTTCCCCATCGGGGGGGTGGCGGCCTTTGACCCCGAGGCGGGCGGGGTGGTGAGCCCGGGCGGGGTGGGGTTTGACATCAACTGCCTCCCCCCGGGCACTCGGGTGCTTTTCCGGGATGGATACACCCGGCCCATAGAAGAGCTCGCGGGGGAGGAAGACCCTCATCTCTGGTGCTGGCGGCTTGGGGAAAGGCCCGAAGAGGGGCGGGCGGCCTTCCTCCTCTCCCGGGAGGGGGAGGCTTTGGTGCGCCTTCGCACCCGGGGTGGGTGGGTCCTGGAGGCCACCTCGGACCACCCCGTCTACACCCCTGAGGGGATGCGCCCCATAGGCCATCTGGCCCCCGGGGACCGGGTGGCCGTCCACCCTTTCCGGGGCCTGCCCTACGAACCCCCACCCGAGACCGTGCTCCTCTCCGAGGAGGAGGCCAAGGCCCTAAGCCAGGCCCTGGGTTTTCCCCAGGCTTGGCAGGAGCTCAAGGGGCGGGGCCTCCTTCCCCTTAAGGCCTCCCACCCCCACCTGCCCGCCCTCCTCCGCCTCCTCGGGTACGCCCTGGGGGACGGGACCCTTTACCGGAGCGGGGGGCGGGCCTACCTGATCCTCTACGGCGAGCCCGAGGGCCTCCTCGAGGCCCAAAGGGATCTCGCCCGCTTGGGGTTCCGGGCGGGTGGGCCCTACCTCAGGCGGCGCCGCCACGCCTTCCGCGGGCGCGTCTTTGAGGCAGCGGAGGCTAGCCTTAAGGCTTCCTCCCGGGGCCTTTTGGCCCTCCTCCACGCCTTGGGCCTGCCCCTGGGGCCCAAGGCCAAGCAGGGTTTCCCCCTGCCCGCTTGGCTCTTTGCGCTGCCCCCTTGGCTTAGGGCCAACTTTCTGGCAGGCCTCTTCGGAGCGGAGCTATCGGCCCCTGCCCCAGTGCCCGGCCACGGCTACAACCTTCAGGCCCCGGTCCTCAGCCAGTCCAAGCGCCAGGCCTGGCTCCAAGCGGGCCGCCTCTTCCTGGAGGATCTGGCCCGCCTCCTGGAGGGGATGGGCCTCGAGGTCCAGGGGCTCTACCAAGAGAAGGACTGGCAGGCCCCTGACGGGGACACCTCCCACCGCCTAAAGCTCGTCCTTAGGGCCACCCCAGAGAACCTTCTTCGGCTTTACGAGGAGGTGGGCTACGCCTATAGCCCTAGGAAGGCCCGGCTTGCCCTCCACGCCGCTTTGTACCTCCGCCTTAAGGAGGCCCACCTCGCCGAGCGGGCGGAGAAGGCTGCCTTGGCCCAGGCCCTCCACCGGGACTTTAGGAGCCCGGAAAGGGTAGCCGAGGCCCTGGGCGTTTCCCGCCGCTTTGTGGAGCGGAGCGTGTACGGGGAGCGGGGTTCCTTCCGGCCCTGGGCCTTCCCCACCTTCCCCGAATACCTGGAGGGGGCGGGGGCCATGCCCATGGACGAGGTGGTAGCCGTGGAGCGGGTGCCCTACGGGGGACGGGTCTACGACCTCACCATGGCCCATCCAGACCACAACTTCATTGCCGAGGGCTTCGTGGTGTCCAACTGCGGCGTACGCCTCCTCACCTCCCACCTCACCCTGGAGGACCTCCTCCCCCGCCAGCGGGCGCTGGCGGACGCCCTCTACCGCCTGGTCCCCTCGGGGGTGGGGAGCGAGCGGAAGGACGTGCGCTTCTCCAAGCGGGAGCTAAGGGAGATCCTGAAGGAGGGGGCGGGGTTTCTCATCCGGAGGGGCTTCGGCTACCCGGAGGACCTCCGCTTCATTGAGTCCGAAGGCCGCCTCCCCTGGGCCAATCCCGACCAGGTCTCCGAGCGGGCCTTTGAGCGGGGGGCCCCCCAGATCGGCACCCTGGGGAGCGGGAACCACTTCCTCGAGGTCCAGTACGTGGACGAGATCTACGACCCGGAGGCCGCGGAGGCTTACGGCCTTTTCCCCAATCAGGTCACGGTCCTCATCCATACCGGAAGCCGGGGCCTCGGCCACCAAGTCTGCCAGGACTACGTGGAGCGCTTCCTAAAAGTTGCCCCCCGGTACGGGATTGAGCTGGTGGACAAGCAGCTGGCCGCGGCCCCCATCAAGAGCCCCGAGGGGGAGGCCTACCTCCAGGCCATGGCCGCCGCGGCCAACTTCGCCTTCGCCAACCGCCAGCTCATCGCCCACTTCGTGCGGGAGGCCTTTGAGGCGGTGGGGTTTGCCCCGAGGGACCACGGCCTAAGGGTCCTTTACGACCTGGCCCACAACAACGCCAAGTTTGAGGAGCACTTTGGCCGCCGGGTCCTGGTCCACCGCAAGGGGGCCACCCGGGCCTTTGGCCCCGGCCACCCGGAGATCCCCCCCGAGTACCGGAAGGTGGGCCAGCCCGTCCTGGTGCCGGGGGACATGGGCCGCTACTCCTACGTCCTGGCGGGCACAGAGAAGGCCATGGCGGTTTCCTTCGGCAGCAGCTGCCACGGGGCAGGGCGGAAGATGAGCCGCCACCAGGCCAAGAAGGCCGCCCGCGAGCGCAACCTGGTGAAGGAGCTTGCGGAAAGGGGCATCCTGGTGCGGGCCGCCACCCGGGCCACGGTGGACGAGGAGATGCCCGAGGCCTACAAGGACGTTTCCGTGGTGGTGGAGGCGGTGCAGGGGGCGGGCATCGGCAGGAAGGTGGCCCGCCTGCGGCCCCTCATCGTGGTCAAGGGGTAAGCCCTTTCTCATCCAAACCCCCTTCAATGGGGGGATGAGGCGGCTTGGCCTTCTTCTCTTCCTGGGCCTCACCTTGGCCCAAAGCGTTCCGGCGGAAACCTTCGGCCTCGCTTTCCGCGAGGAGGGCGGGGCCTGGGTGTACGAGGGGCAGGGGGTGCGGCTGGTCTACGTCCCGGGGGTGGGCTGGGCCGAGCCTCCCTTGGACCTTCCCCCTCCGGAAAGGGAGAGGGTGCCCCTGGATGCCCTGAAGGCCCTGGGGTACTTCCGCGTTCCCGAGGCCGGGGTGCGCGCGGGGCCCCAAGGGCGGGGCTTCCGCATCGTCCTGGACCTGCCCGGGGCCTTCCCTGGGGAAAGGTCCCAGGGGTGGGACCGGGCCCGCTTCCTCCTGCCCTATTTGGCCCCGGGGCTTTTAGCCCTAAAGCCCCCGCCGGGCCTATCCCTTCGGGTGCGGCTCCTCCCGGAGGGGACGGAGCTTTCCCTGGAGGCCCAGGGGCGGCTTTACCACCGCCTCTTCCCCCTGGAGCACCCTCCCCGCCTGGTGCTGGACCTCTACGCTTTGCCCTCCGAGGTGGAGGAGCCCCTGGCCCCGGGGGTGCGCTACCGCGAGGTCTGGGCCTTCACCCCGGAGCCCCTAAGGCTTTACCTGGTGGAGGCGGAAAGGGGGAGGCTCCTTCCTGTGGGGATTCCCGGCAAGCGGGCCCTCCCCAAGGACCTGGCCCCGGGGGCCCTGGCCGCCCTCAACGGGGGGTACTTTGACCCCAAGACGGGGACCCCCATCGGGCTTTGGGTCCAGGACGGGGTCACGGTGAGCCACCCCTTCGGCCGCACCGCCCTCCTCTGGAACGGGTGGGATTTCTTCCTGGGCAGGCCCCGCTTTGAGGCGGTGGTGGCGGGCCCTAAGGGGGAAAGGGTGCGGGTGGGGCTGAACGCCCTCCCCGCCCGCTACACCGCCCACACCGTGCCGGGGCCCGTGGGCCGGGCGGGGGAGGAGGTGGCCCTGGTGCGGGGGGAGAGGGTGGAGGGGATCTTCCCCGCGCCCTTTGAGCTTCCTGGGGGAGCCTGGGCCCTGGCCTTTCCCCAAGGGGCGCCTCCCTTCCCCTTGGCCGTGGGGGACCGGCTTAGCCTCTACGGCCGGCTGGACCCCCCCTTCCGCTACGCCCTCGAGGCCGGCCCCCTTCTCCTCCAGGAGGGGCGGTACGCCTTCCGGCCGGAGGAGGAGAACTTCAAGGACCCAAGGCCCCTTCAGGCGGTGGCGCCCCAGGCCGCGGTGGCCTGGACACGGGAGGGGCGGCTTTGGCTCCTCGTCTCCGAGGCCACCACCCCCGACCGCCTGGCCCAGGCCCTCCTGGAGCTTGGGGCCTGGAACGCCCTACGGATGGACGGGGGGGGCTCGGCCCAGCTTTGGGTGCGGGGGAGGCTCAAAAACCCCTACGCCGGTACCCCCCGGCCGGTGGTGAGCGCCCTGGCCCTCTACACCCCATAATGGGGGTAGAGTGGAGCCCGGGTTTCACCTGCGCTACGCCCACCGCCTGGCCTGGCGGTACCGCCTCCTTCTCGCCCTCCTCCTCGCCCTCTCGGGCCTCCTCTTTCCCCCCTTGGCCCTCCTTTCCCCCCTGGCCCTCCTCCTCCCGGCCCGGCTTTGGGCGGGGGAGGCCCTAAGGGCCATCGCCCGGGTGAGCCTGGCCTACCCCACCGCCCTCCGCTACGGGGAGGAGCGGCTCTGGCGGGAGGCGAAGAGGGTGACAGTGCCCCTTCCCCCCTTCCCCTATGGGCTTTTCCTCCTCTACCTCCTGGCCCTTTTCCTGGCCCTCTGGAGGCCTTTGGCCCCGGGGGAAGGGGGGGTGCCCTTCCTGCCCCAGGCCCCCCAGGTGGGCGCCCCTCCCTCCGAGCCCCGGGGATCGGGGGAGGGGCGCCCACAGGAGGGAGGGAGCCCTCCCGCCCAGGAGGGCCGGCCAGCTGGCCAGGAAGGGCAAGAGGGCGCTCCCAAAACGCCCACCGCACAAGAGGGCTCCACAGGGGAAAGGGGGCAGGATGGGGGGGGCGCCTCGAGGCCCCCGGAAGGGGCGGGGGGCAGGGGGTCAGGGGATGGGGGCACGGCGGAACCCCGGGGGACCCCCGCCCAACCGGGCCGGGAGGGGGAGCAAGGGGGGGCCAGGGGGCCAGGGACCCCTTCCGAAGACGGGGGAGGGCAAGGCCAGGCGGGCCCAGGGGGCGCTTCCCCAGCCCTCCGGGAGGCCCAAACCCCAGGCCCCACCCCCGAGGGCCCGGGGGCGGGCCTCCTCTCGCCCGGCGAGGGGCCAGGGGAAGCCCCCCTGCCGAGCCCCTGGCCGGAGGGGAGGCCCCCAGGGCGAGTCCAGCGGGGGGTGGAGGTCTACCTGGAAAGGACCCCCCTCCCCCCGGAGGCCCGGGAGCTTCTCAGGCGGTACTTTGGGCCAGGAGGAGGGCCAGGACCTCCTTAAGCCCCACCGGGGGCACCTCCCGCCGCCCCGCCACGGGGAAGGCCCCAAGCCCTCCCCCGTGCCCGAAGCGGGCCCCCACCTTGAGGTCCACGTCCTTCAGGAGCTCCCGCATCTTCTCGTGCTTGCCCTCCCCGTGGAGGGCCGCGTAGGGGTTCGGGCGGATCTCCAGAAGCCGGGCCTCTTCCCCCTCCACCTGGTAGATGGCGAAGCGGGGGGCGTGGCCGAAGGGACCTGGGTACACGCGGTCTTCCCCCTTGGTTAGAGCGATGGCGATGCGCATGGGTCTATATTACCCCTCCCCCCTATCCCGGCGCCAGGGGCCGCTTTTGCCTCCGGTCTTCTCCAGAAGCTGCACCTTGGAGATGACGAGCCCTTTGGAGGCCGCCTTCAGCATGTCGTACACCGTGAGGGCGGCCACCGCGCAGGCGGTGAGGGCCTCCATCTCCACCCCCGTTTCCGCCTTGGTGCGCACCGTGGCCTCTATGCGCACCCGCCGGGCCTCCTTTTCCAGTTCCACCCGCACCTCGATCCCCGTAAGGGGCAGGGGGTGGCAGAGGGGGATGAGGTCCGCGGTCCTCTTGGCCCCCAGGATCCCCGCAAGCTGGGCCACCTGCAGGGGGTCCCCCTTGCCCACGCCCCCCCCTTCCAGGGCCAGGAGGGCCTCCTCCGTGAGCTCCACGTAGGCCTCGGCGGTGGCGGTGCGGAAGGTCTTCTCCTTTTCCGTCACGTCCACCATGTGGGGGCGGCCGTCCTTGAAGTGGGTGAGGTCCATGCCCTGAGTTTACCGGGGGGTGGGGAGGCTCAGGCCAAGCCTCCGCCCGAAGACCCGAAGGAGGAAGGTGGCCGCGGCCCCCAGGACCAGGGCCCCCTCGGGGTAGAGCCCGTGGAGGGCGTAGAAGAGGAGGGCCCCCAAGAAGGCCGCGGAGGCGTAGAGGTCCCCCGCCCGGTAGAGGATGCCCGGCACCTCCCCCGAGAGCACGTCCCGGAGCACCCCGCCCCCCACCCCGGAAAGGGCCCCCGCGATCCCCACCCCCAAGGGGCCAAGCCCGGCGGAGAGGGCCTTTTCCGCGCCCAGGGCGGCGAAGAGGCCGAGGCCTAAGGTGTCCAGGTAGTAGAGGAGGCGGGAAAGCCTTAGGGCCCTCCGGTGGAAGCGGAAGACGAGAAGCCCCACCACAAGGGTGGAGAGGAGTAGGCCCTCGTCCCTTAGGGCGGAAGGGGGGAGGACGCCCACCAGAACGTCCCGGATGGACCCGCCCCCCACCGCGGTCACCAGGGCCAGGACCAGGACCCCGAGGAGGTCAAACCCCTTCTCCACCCCCTTAAGGGCCCCCGCGGCGGCAAAGACCAGGGTGCCGAGCCAGGCGAGGAGCTCAATCATGGAGGAGGACCACCGCCCGGGCCTGCACGTGCTCCGGGGCGAGCCCCTCGGAGGTCTTGAAGGTGAGGCCGATGCGGTCCTGGGGGAGGCCAAGGAGGCGGGCCAGGTTCTCCCTGAAGGCCTCCCGGAAGGGCCCAAGCTTGGGCCGGTCCAGGACTACAACCACGCTCACCTGGAGAAGCCTTCCCCCCAGGGCCTCCACCCGCCTTAGGGCCTCCCGAAGGAAGACCTCGCTCCTTGCGCCTTGCCAGCGGGGGTCGGTGTCGGGGAAAAGGAGGCCGATGTCCCCCAGGGCGTAGGCGGAAAGGAGGGCGTCCGTGAGGGCGTGGAGGGGGGCGTCCCCGTCGGAGTGGGCCAAGGGGCCTAAGGGGCTTGGGACCTCGAGGCCAAAGAGGTAGAGGGGCCTGCCCTCCCCGAGGCGGTGGCTGTCCTCTCCGTAGCCCAGGCGCATGGCTATACTTTAGGGCATGCCGAGCTTTGCAGAGGCCCTGGCCCTCATGGAGGCGTGGACGGAAAGCGAGTCCCTAAGGCGGCACATGCGGGCGGTGGAGGTGGCCATGCGGGCCTACGCCCGCCGCTTCCGCGAGGACGAGGAGCTTTGGGCCATGGCGGGGGTTCTCCACGACATGGACTACGAGAAATACCCCGCGGAGCACCCCTACCGGGGGGTGGAGGAGCTTAGGCGCCTGGGCTACCCGGAGGAGGTTCTGGAGGCCATCCTGGCCCACGCCAGCTACACCGGGGTGCCCCGGAGGACCCTCATGAGCAAGGCCCTCTTCGCGGTGGACGAGCTCACCGGGCTCATCGCCGCCGCGGTCTACGTGCGCCCCGACCGGTCCATCCTGGGCCTCGAGCTCCCGAGCCTCAAGAAGAAGTTCAAGGACAAGGCCTTCGCCAAGGGGGTGAACCGGGAGGAGATCCGGGAGGGGGCGGAGGCCTTGGGCCTCTCCCTGGACGAGCACCTGGCCTTCGTCCTGGAGGCCATGAAGGCCGAGGCGGACCTCCTCGGGCTCAAATAGCCCCCTTGCCGAAGGGGCGCCATCCTGGCTAGGGTGAGGGGGATGAACCTTCCCGACCTCACCCCCTACCTGGGCCAGATCACCTTCGGGGGCCTGGCGGGCTACGCGGTGGGCTACGCCTTGAAGAAGATCGGCCGCCTGCTGGCCGTTGGCCTCGGCCTCCTCTTCATCGCCCTCCAGCTTCTGGCCCAGGCGGGGTACGTCCAGGTGGACTGGACCCGCATCCAGAAGGACATGGAGCCCCTCTTGGACCAGCCCGGCCTTAAGAGCCTCTGGGAGAGGCTTCTTTCCACCCTCACCTACAACCTCCCCTTTGGGGCGAGCTTCGTGGGGGGGCTTCTTTTAGGTCTTAGGGCCGGGTAAGGGGCCGGGCGGGAAGGAGGGCCAGGAGGAGGAGGAAGGAGGCCGCCCAAAGCGCCCCTTCCGCCCGCCCCATCGCCTCGGCGAAGAGGCCGGTGGCCGCGGGGCCCAGGGCCTGGCCCAGGGCGAAGGCCGCGGTGGAAAGCCCCATGGCCCTAGGCCAGGCGGAAGGGGGCAGGAGGGCGCGGAAGGCCTGGGTGAGGGCGGTGATCACCCCCAGGAAGGAAAGCCCAAAGAGGAAGGCGCTGAGGGCGGGGAAGGCCTGGGCTAAAGGCGGGAGGCTGGCCAGAAAGAGCACCAAAAGGACGTGGAAGAGCCCCCGCCACCCCCCCACCCGCTCCACCCAGGGGCCCCACAGGAACCCCGTGAGGAGCGCTCCCAGGCCTAGAGAGACGAAGAGGAGCGCCCCCTGGCCTAGGGCGGCGGCCACGAAGGTCATGTACCCGATGTACCCCGCCCCGTAAAGCCCGTAGGCCAGAAGGAGGGGAAGGATGGGGCCAAGGCCCCCTTCCCCCCGGGCGGGCGGGGGCGGCTCCCTTAGGGCCGGAAGGGCCCGCAGGGCGGGAAGGGCCAGGAGAAGGGCCGTAAGCCCCAGCCGCCCCCAGGCCTCGAGGGGGGAGAGGCCTTCCCTTAGGGCCAGGGGGCTGAGGAGGAGGCCCAGGCCCACCCCGCCGTAGTAGAGCCCCAGGACCCGGCCCGAGCCCCCGGAGGCCATGAGGAGGGCCGCCCCGCCCACGAAGACCAGGGCCCCCAAAAAGCCCTGGAGGAGCCGCAAAAGGAAGGCCAGGGGGAAGCCGAAGGCCCCGGTGAGGCCCACGGCCAGGGCCTGCAGGAAAAGGGCCAGGAAGAACCCCTTCCGGTAGCCCAGGCGCCCAAGGAGGTGGTGGCTTAGAAGGGCCCCCAGGAGGTAGCCCAGGGTGTTGGCGCTCCCCAAAAGCCCCCCTTGGGCGTAGGAAAGCCCCCAGGCCCCCTGCATTAGGGGAAGGGCCAGGGCGTAGGCGAACCGGCCCACCCCCAAGGCGGAAGCCGGCCCTAGGAGGAGGAAAAGCCCCCTAGTACCCATGGAGGAGCCCCCGCGCCTTGGCCCGCCGGACCGCCCTGCGGAAGGCCCCAAGCCCGAGGAGAAGGTAGGCCAGGCCGTTGGCCCAGGCGAGGAGGAGGGGCAGGGGCTCCAAGGGGGTTCCGTGGGCCATCATCCCCCGCACCAAGGCGGCCCCCGGGGCCAAGGGGAGAAGGGCCCAAACCCCCTCCCCCGGGGCCTGGAGGGGGATGAGGAGGAGGAACTGGGAAAGGCCCAGAAGCTGCTCTACCCGCTTAAAAAGCAGGGCCAGGCTCCCCATGAGGAGCCCCAGGCCGTACCCCCCAAGGAGGACGGCCAAAGCCGGGAGCAAAACCCCAGGGGTCAGGGCCGGGCGGGCCCCGGTGAGGAGGGCCAGGACGAGGCCCAGGGTGAGGACGAAGACCCCCTGGCCGAAGAGGTCCGCCGCCTGGCGCAGGAGGAGGAGGCGGGTGGGGCCGTAGGGGGTGAGGAAGAGCTGCTCCAGGGTGCCCGTGCGGGCCTCCTCCATGAGGACGAAGCTCAGGCCGTTGTAGGCGGAGAGGGTGAAGGTCCAGAGGAGGTACCCCACCAAAACCCCCTCCAGCCTCGCCCCGAACTCCACCCCAGGCCCCGCCAGGAGCCTCGCCCCAGCGAAGAGGAGGTAGAAGATGAGGCTTAGGGTCACAAGCCCCCCCAGGAAGTCCAGGGGGTAGCGGCGGAGCCCGAGGAAGCTCCGGTAGAGCTCGGCCAAAAAGAGGTCAAGCACGCCCCACCACCTCCAAGAACACCTCCAGAAGCCCCGTCTCCGCCCGGGCCACCCGCCTCAGGGGGTGGGGCTTCAGGGCCTCGAGGACCCGCCAAAGCCCCGCCCCGTCCCCCCGGTAGAGGAAGGGCCCCTCCCCCTCCACCCCGAGCGCCCTAAGCCGGGCCAAGACCTCCGCCGGCAGGGGGCCTTCCGGCTCGATCACGTAGTGGTCCCCGGCGAAGCGCCTGAGGATCCCCGCCTTCTCCCCCTCCAGGACCAGGCGCCCCTTGTGCACGATGGCCACCCGGTGGGCCAGGGCCTCCGCCACCTCCAGCTGGTGGGTGGTGAGGAGGATGGCCTTGCCCGCCTGGGCCAGGGCGCGGATCTTTTCCTGCACCAGAAGCGCCGTCTCCACGTCTAGACCTAAGGTGGGTTCGTCCAGGAGGAGCACTTCCGGGTCGTGCACCAGGGCTTGGAGAAGGGCCAGCTTCTGCTGCATCCCCCGGGAGAGGTGGCGCACCTCCACGTGGGCCTTCTCCAAAAGGCCGTACTCCTCCAAAAGGGCCAGGGCCCGCCGCCTGGCCACCCCAAGCCTTAGGCCCCGGGCCACCCCGAAGTAGAGGAGGTTTTCCAGCGGGGTCAGGCGCCAGTAGGTGTTGCGGTTCCCCTCCAGGACCGCCCCCAGGTGGCGGAGGGCCCAGGGGTTCTTGAAGGGGTCTTGGCCCAAAAGGCGCACCTCCCCCCGGTCGGGGAGGAGGAGGCTTGCGGCCATCTTCACCGTGGTGGTCTTGCCCGCCCCGTTGGGGCCCAGAAAGGCCAGGACCTCCCCCGGCCGCAAAACCAGGCTCACCCCCCGGACCGCCTCCAGCCCTCCAAAGCGCTTCCAGAGGTCCTGGGCCACCAGGTAGGGGGTTTCCATCTACCTAATTCTAATTCCTTCGTGTGCTACCTCATAGCTCCACCCCGGCCATCCTGAGAAGCACCCGGCTACGTATGAGGTTGTGAACAAGCAGGATGAGGTTCACCCGGGCCACCAGCCCCCAGTAGGACCGGGCCTCTATCCGATGAAGCCCCAAAGACCGCACCATCACGCTGAAGCGGGTCTCTATCCAGTTCCGTACCCTTCCCATCCACCCTCTCCACCCCGTCTCCACCACCCTTCCTCCCCTGACCCGATAGGGTGGTGTCTTGACTCCCTGGACCCAACG
>NZ_KB890624.1 GCF_000373145.1 Thermus oshimai DSM 12092 | reverse complement strand
AATCACCCCCATGTCCTCCAGGCGGAGCCCCGCCCGCTCCAGGGCCTTCCTCGTGGCGGGCACGGGGCCGATGCCCATGATCCTGGGGGGCACCCCGGCCACGGCCAGGCTCCGCACCCGGGCTAAGGCCTTCAGCCCGTGGGCCTTGGCGTAGGCGTCGGAGACCAGGAGNANNGCNGCCGCCCCGTCGTTTAGGGGGCTAGCGTTCCCCGCGGTCACGGTCCCCCCTTCCCGGAAGACGGGGCGGAGGAGGGCCAGCTTCTCTAAGGAGGTGTCCTCCCTGGGGCCCTCGTCCCGCTCCACCAGGACCTCCTCCTTCCCCCTTTTCACGGGCACGGGGACCACCTCCCGCTGGAAGCGCCCCTCCCTCCAGGCCCGGACCGCCTTCCGGTGGGAGAGGAGGGCGAAGCGGTCCTGCTCCTCCCGGGGGATCCCGTACATCTCCGCCAGGTTCTCCGCCGTCTCCCCCATGCTCTCCGTGCCGTAGAGGGCCTGCATCCTCGGGTTCACCAGGCGCCAGCCCAGGGTGGTGTCGTAGAGGGTGAGGTTCCCGGTGGGGAAGGGGCGCTCGCTTTTGGGGAGGACCCAGGGGGCACGGGACATGCTCTCCACGCCGCTGCCGATGTAGACCTGGCCTTCCCCGGCCCAGATGGCCCGGGTGGCCTGGGCCACGGCCTCCAGGCCGCTGCCGCAGAGGCGGTTCACGGTGCAGCCCGCCACCTCCACGGGGAAGCCGGCGAGGAGGAGGGCCATGCGGGCCACGTTGCGGTTGTCCTCCCCGGCCTGGTTGGCGCAGCCGGCGTAGACGTCCTCCACCTCCTCTTTGGGCACGCCGGCGCGGTCCATGAGGGCCTGTAGGGCGTGGGCCAGGAGGTCGTCGGGGCGCACGGGGCTTAAGGCCCCCCCGTGCTTGCCGATGGGGGTTCTGACCGCTTCCACGATCCAGGCTTCGGGCATGGGGGCCTCCTTACCGACCGTTCGGTTACAGCTTAGGGGATGGGCCGGGGGGTGTCAATCGGCTATAGAGGAGAATCATGGCACGAGCATGGTTAATCGTGAAAACTATCACTAATCCCATACACCGCCCGCACCTCCTCCCAGAACGCCCCCCACTCCACCACCGGGAGCCGGCAGGCCCCCTCCCGGCAGAGGTAGGCCTTCCCCGCCTCCCGCCCCTTTAGGGCCGGAAGGGCCTCCGCCGGCCCCATAACCGGCTGGGTGAGGGGCAGGTAGAGGCTTAGGGCTTCGGGGAAAAAGGGGGAGGGGAGGGGAAGGGCCAGCTCCGAGCCCTCCTCTAGGAGCCGGTGGGCCAGGAGGAAGCCCGGGAGGGCGTGGGGGAAGCGCCGGAGGAAGTGGGCCCGTTCCTCCAGGATCCGCCAGGCCCTTTCCCGGTAATCCCCCCCAAAGGCCGCCCCCAGGCGGAAGAAGGCCTCCGCCAGGGCCGAGGCCCCGGAGGGCAGGGCCCCCTCCTCCGGTTCCCGGGCAGGAAGGGGGAGGGGGCTTAGGGTCTCTTCCAGGCGGCCTTCCCGGAAGAAGGCCCTCCAGGCCGCCTCGGCCAGGAAGCGGGCCCTTTCCAGGTAGGGCCACTCCCCCGTGGCGGTGTAGAGCTCAAGAAGGGCTAGGGCGGTGAAGGCCTGGTCGGAGAGGAAGGCCTCCTCCCCCAGGCACCCTTCCCGCCAGGCGTGGCGCACCAGCCCCTCCCGGACCATCCCGAGGAGGAAGCGGGCCCCCCTTTGGGCGGCCTCGAGGTAGCGCCCCTCAAGAAGCCGCCCGGCCTCCGCCAGGGCCCGCACCGCCAGGGCGGACCAGTCCGCCAAGACCTTGTCGTCCAGGGCAGGGGGGACGCGCCTACGCCGGGCCCTTAGGAGCTTCGCCCTTACCCCCTCCCGCCAGGCGGGAAACCCTTCCCCTAGCTCCCGCTTGACCTCCTCCTCCCCCCAGGCGGTGAGGACGGAGCGCCCTCCAAGGTCCTCCCCCAGGGCGAGGTAGCGCCGGGCCAGGGGGAAGTCCTCCCCTAAGGCCTCCCGGAGCTCCGCCTCCGTCCAGGTGTAGTAGCGCCCCTCCTCCCCTTCGCTTTCCGCGTCCAGGGCGGTGTAGAACCCCCCTTCCGGGGCCTGAAGGGAAAGGAGGAAGTCCAGGGTCTCCCGGGCCACCCGGAGGAAGAGCCCGTCCCCATAGATCCGGTAGGCCCCCAGGTAGGCCCGGGCTAGAAGGGCGTTGTCGTAAAGCATCTTCTCAAAATGGGGGAGGCGCCAGAAGCGGTCCACGGCGTAGCGGTGGAACCCGCCCCCCACCTGGTCGTAAATCCCCCCCAGGGCCATGGCCCTTAGGGTCTTCTGGAGCATGCCCCGGGCGGGCTCCTCCCCCTTCCAGGCCAGGGGGAGGAGGTAGAGGAGGAGGGGCCCCTGGGGGAACTTGGGGGCCCCGCCGAAGCCTCCCCACTCGGGGTCAAAGGCCCGCTCCAGGAAGCCGAGGGCCTCGGCCTCGAGGCCCCCCGGCACCGGCCCCGGGGGCGGGGCGAGGCTCCGCCACAGGGCCCTAGAGAGCCCTTCCGCCTCCTCCAGCACCTCTTGCCGCTTCTCCCGCCAGGCCTCGGCCACGGCCAGGAGGACCCGCTTGAACCCAGGGAGGCCCCTTCCGTCCTCCTTGGGGAAGTAGGTGCCCCCGAAGAAGGGCTTGCCCTCGGGGGTGAGGAAAAGGCTCATGGGCCAGCCCCCAGACCCCGTGAGGCTAATAAGGGCCCGCATGTAGGCCGCGTCCACGTCGGGGCGCTCCTCCCGGTCCACCTTCACCGCCACGAAGTGCCGGTTCAGGAGCTCAGCCACCTCCTGGTCCCGGAAAGACTCCCGGTGCATCACGTGGCACCAGTGGCAGCTGGCGTAGCCCACGGAGAGGAAGAGGGGTTTATCCTCCGCCTGGGCCTTCCGGAAAGCCTCCTCCCCGAAGGGGTACCAGTCCACGGGGTCTTCCGCGTGCTGGAGGAGGTAGGGGCTCTTGGCGTCCTTGAGGCGGTTCACCCCTCCAGCCTAGCCCAGGGAGGGGGAGGGCTTTGTGTTTAATGGAAGGGTGGAGCCGCTTTTCCTGGAGGACGCGCTCAAGGCCTGGCTTCGGGAGGACCTGGGCCACGGGGACCTGACCACCGAGCTTCTCGTCCCCGAGGGGCTTGGGGGGGAGGCGGTCATCCGGGCCAAGGAAAGGGGGGTGGTGGCGGGGCTTTGGGTGGCGGAACGGGTCTTCCGCCTCCTGGGCCCTGTGCGCTTCCAGGCCCTGGTGGAGGAGGGGCGGGAGGTGGGGGAAGGGGCGGAGGTGGCCCGCCTCGAGGGCCCCTTGAGGGCCATCCTCATGGGGGAGAGGCTGGCCCTGAACCTCCTCCAGCGCCTTTCCGGCATCGCCACCCTCACCCGGGCCTACGCCCGGGCCCTGGAGGGGACGAAAGCCCGCCTCCTGGACACCCGCAAGACCACCCCCGGCCTCCGGGCCCTGGAGAAGTGGGCCGTGCGGGTGGGGGGCGGGGGGAACCACCGCTTTGGCCTTTTTGACGGGATCCTCATCAAGGAGAACCACATCCGGGCCGCCGGGGGGGTGGGGGAGGCGGTGCGCCGGGCCAAGGCGAGGGCCCCCCACCACCTCAAGGTGGAGGTGGAGGTCACCACCCTGGAGGAGCTGGAGGAGGCCCTGGAGGCGGGGGCGGACCTCATCCTCCTGGACAACTTCCCCCTGGAGGCCCTGCGGGAGGCGGTGGAGCGGGTGGGGGGAAGGGTGCCCCTGGAGGCCAGCGGGAACATGACCCTGGCGAGGGCCCGGGCCGCGGCCGAAGCGGGGGTGGACTACATCTCCGTGGGGGCCCTCACCCACTCCCCCAGGGCCCTGGACCTTTCCCTCCTGGTGGTGCGGCCATGAGGGCACCACGCGCTACCATGGTGGTATGGTGCGGACCCGGGTCCAGCTCACGGAGGAGCAGGCCGCCCGGCTCAAGGCCAAGGCCCGGGAGGAAGGGACCTCCCTGGCGGAGCCGGTGGACCGGCTCCTTTTGGAAGAGGAGAACGGAGGCTACGAGGAGCGGATGCGAGGGGCCCTTCTGGCCGTAGGGCGGTTCGCCTCTGGGGCCAGGGACGGGAGCGAGGCCCACGACCGGTACCTGGAGGAGGGCTTAGATCTGCGTTGATACCTCCGCCTTCTACGCCCTCATGGACCTGAACGAAGCCGGGAGCAAGGCGTTCAGCCGGTTTTAGACCATGGATAGGGAAACCCTGACCCAAGCCATTCGGGAACTCAAGCGCGAGCGCAAGGCGGTGATTCTGGCCCACTCCTACCAGCGCCCCGAGGTGCAGGAGGTGGCGGACTTTGTGGGGGACTCCCTGGGCCTGGCCCGGGAGGCCCAGAGGACCAAGGCCGAGGTCATCGTCTTCGCCGGGGTGCACTTCATGGCCGAGACCGCGGCCATCCTGAACCCGGAGAAGACCGTCCTCCTCCCCGACCTCGAGGCCGGCTGCTCCCTGGCGGACAGCATCCGCCCGGAGGACGTCCTGGCCTGGAAGGAGGCCCACCCTGAGGGGCTCGTGGTGGCCTACGTGAACACCAAGGCCGAGGTGAAGGCCCTGGCCGATGTCTGCGTCACCAGCGCCAACGCGGTGGAGGTGGTGGCCGCGCTTCCCAAGGACCGGCCCATCTTCTTCGTCCCCGACATGTTCCTGGGGGCCCACGTGGCCCGGGTGACGGGAAGGAGGCTGGACCTTTTCCCTGGGGAGTGCCACGTGCACGCGGGGATCCGGGAGGAGCACCTAAGGGCCCTCCTGGAGGCCCACCCCGAGGCGGAGTTCATGATCCACCCCGAGTGCGGCTGCGGCTCGAGCTGCCTCTACCTCAAACCCGACGCCAAGATGCTCTCCACCGAGGGCATGGTGCGCCACGCCAAAAAGGCGGCCCACTCCACCTTCGTGGTGGCCACGGAGGTGGGGATCCTCCACCGCCTGGAGAAGGAGGCCCCGAACAAGCGCTTCATCCCGGTGAAGCCCGACGCGGTGTGCGAGTACATGAAGCGGATCACCCTGGAGAAGGTCTACCTCTCCCTAAAGGAGATGAGGCACGCGGTCCGGGTCCCCGAGGAGGTGGCGGAGAAGGCCAGGAAGGCCCTTTCCGCCATGGTGGCCGTGGGGTGATGGAGGCGGACCTCCTGATCCTGGGGGCGGGGGTGGCGGGGGTCTACGCCGCCCTGGCCGCAGAGGAACGGGGAGCTAAGGTCCTTCTCCTCGCCAAAGACCCCTTCCCCTCGGGCTCCACCCCCTGGGCCCAGGGGGGGGTGGCCTTCCCCCTGGACGAGGAGGACCTCGAGGCCCACCTCCAGGACACCCTTAGGGCGGGCCGGGGCCTGGTGGACCCGGCGGCGGCCCGCTCCATCCTGGAGGAGGCCCCCCGCCACCTGGAAAGGCTCCGCGCCTTGGGCCTCGCCTTCCACCCCGAGCCCACCCGGGAGGGGGGGCATAGCCGCCCCCGGGTGCGCCACCTGGGGGGGGACCGCACGGGGGCCCTCCTCCTGGAAGGCCTCCGGGCCCGCCTCAAGGCCCCCATCCTGGAGGGCTGGACCGCCCTAAGCCTCCTCCTTGAGGGAAAGCGGGTGGCGGGGGTCCTGGCCCTGGGCCCCGAAGGCCCCGTGGCGGTGCGGGCGGGGGCGGTCCTCCTGGCCACCGGGGGCTTCGGCCGGCTCTTCCCCGTGACCACCAACCCCCCTGGGGCCACGGGGGATGGGCTCGCCCTGGCCTTCCAGGCGGGGGCCACCCTTAGGGACCTGGAGTTCGTCCAGTTCCACCCCACGGCCCTCCCCGACGGGGCCCTGGTCAGCGAGGCCTGCCGGGGGGAGGGGGCGGTCCTCCTGAACGCCCTGGGGGAGCGCTTCATGCCCCGGTACGACCCCGCCGGGGAGCTTGCCCCCCGGGACGTGGTGGCCCGGGCGGTCTTCCAGGAGGGGCTGCGCACCGGGGGGGTCTACCTGGACCTAAGGCCCATCCCCCGCCTCGAGGCCCGCTTCCCCACGGTGGTGGCCCAGGCCCGGGCCCTGGGGCTTGACCCCTTAGGGGAGCCCCTCCCCGTGGCCCCCGCGGCCCACTACGCCATGGGGGGCATCCTCACGGACCTTTTGGGCTTCACCGGGGTGAAGGGCTTCTTCGCCGCGGGGGAGGTGGCCTCCACCGGCCTCCACGGGGCCAACCGCCTGGCCTCCAACAGCCTCCTGGAGGGCCTGGTCATGGGCCACCGGGCGGCCTTAGCGGCCCTGGAGGACCTGGCCTTCCCCCAAAACCCCGAACCCCTGCCCGTCCTCGCCGCCCCTCCGGGGATCCTTCCCAGCTTGCGGGAGGGGGCGGGGCGGGCCCTTGGGGTGGTGCGGCGGGGGGAGGGTTTGGCCGCCTTCCTCCGCTTCCTGGAGGGGCTTCCCCTGGAGGAAAGGCCCCTGGCCTCGAGGGCCGAGCTGGAGGCGGGAAGCCTCCTCCTCCTGGCCCGCCTTATGGCCCGGGGGGCTCTAGAGCGGGAGGAAAGCCGGGGGGCCCACTTCCGGGAGGACCACCCAAAGGAGGGAAAGCCCCGCCACACCCTCTTCCGGAAGGGGTAGGATGGGGGTGGAGGTCCTATATGAAAGGCCACCCCGAGGTCCTGAAGAGCTTGCAGGAAAGGCTTTCCGAGGAGCTTGCCGCCATCTTGCAGTACATGGTCCACGCGGAGATGGCGGAGAACTGGGGCTTTAGGGCCCTGGCCCGGCACCTCAAGGCCCACGCCATCACGGAGATGCGCCACGCGGAAAAGCACATTGAGCGCATCCTCTTCCTGGAGGGCTTTCCCGAGGTGAGCCGGATTGGGGAGATCAAGATCGGCAAGACGGTGGAGGAGATCCTTTTCAAGGACTACGAGGGGGAGCTCCAAGCGGTGAAAGGGTACAACGAGACCATGAACCTAGCCCAAAGCCTGGGGGACAACGGCACCCGGGACATGGTGGCGGAGATCCTCAAGGACGAGGAGGCCCACGTGGACTGGCTGGAGACCCAGCGGGAGCTCCTTAACGCCATGGGCCTCCAAAACTACCTCCAGTACCTGGCGGGGGGGATGGAGGAGTAAGGCGCCTCGCCGTTAGGACACGGGCGTTTTCAGGTGGGCCTTGGCCCAGCGCTCGATGGCCGCCACCACCGCCTCCAGCTCCCGGCCCGCCTCCGTGAGCTGGTAGCGGGTCCGGGGGGGCATGTGGGACTCCACCCGTTTTTCCACCACCCCCACCTGGACCAGGTGCTCGAGGCGCTGGCTCAGGGTGGCCGGGTTCACCCCCCCCACGGCCCGGGCCAGCTCGTTGAAGCCCTTGGGGCCGGAGAGCAGGGCCCGGATGATGTGCAGGGTCCACTTCTCCTGCAGGAGGTTGATGGCGGCGTACACCGGGCAGAAGGCTCCCTCGTGGGCCTCGGCCATACCCTAAGGGTAGCATAGGGGGCATGGTCCTGGACCCTTCGGTTTGGGCCTCGGGCCTTACCTTTTCGGGCTTCCTCGCCCTCTCCCGCAAGCGGGCCCTCCTGGAGGAGTTCTACGCCCGTTCCCCAGGGACACCCCTCCCGGAGGGGGTGGCCTTCGTCCTGGCCCTGGTGGAGGACTGGTGCCCCGACTGCCAGCAGGCCATCCCCGTCCTGGCCAAGGCGGCGGGGGAGCGGGCGCGGTTTTTCCTCCGGGACCAGAACCCCCACCTTCGGGAGGCCTACCGCCTGGGGGAGAAGCGCATCGTGCCCACCTTCGTTTTCCTGGACGGGGGGTTCCGGGAGCTCGCCCGCTGGTACGGCCCGCCCCAGGCCGCGCGGGCCTTCCTCCAGGAGGCCCGGGGGAGGCTCGCGGGGCGGGCCCTCCTCGAGGCCTACCACGCCCGCTTCCCCCAGTGGGCCGAGGCCATGCGGGAGGAGTGGGCCCGCCTCCTCAACCCTCCCTAACCACGCTTCCAAAGCCCTGCCCCGGAAGGACCGGGCCTGGGGGTTGCCTTTCCCCCATAGGCGTGGAACCATGGAAACGGGAGGTTCCCCTTATGAAGGTCACCTTGAGCGTGCTCAAGGCGGACATCGGCTCCATTGGCGGGCATACCCTGCCCTCGAGGGGGGTCCTGGCCAAGGTGGAGGAGGTGGTGCGGGCCGAGGTGGGCCGCCTCCTCCTGGACGCCTATGTCTTCCACATCGGGGACGACATCGTCCTCCTCCTGAGCCACACCCGGGGGGTGGGGGATAAGGAGGTCCACGCCCTGGCCTGGCGGGCCTTCCTGGAGGGCACGGAAACGGCCAAGGCGGAGGGGCTTTACGGGGCGGGGCAGGACCTCTTGAAGGACGCCTTCACCGGCAACCTCCACGGCCTCGGGCCCCAGGTGGCGGAGATGGAGTTTGAGGAACGGCCCTCCGAGCCCTTCGTGGTCCTGGCCGCGGACAAGACGGAGCCTGGGGCCTTCAACCTGCCCCTCTACCTGGCCTTCGCCGACCCCATGCACTGCCCCGGCCTCCTCCTTTCCCCGGAGATGCGCCCCGGCTTCCGCTTCCGGGTCATGGACCTGGCCCGGACGGAGCGGGATAGCTCCATTGACCTCGAGGCCCCCGAGCGCCTTTACGACCTCGCGGCCCTCCTCCGCGACCCCCACCGCTTCGCCATCGCCGGGATCTGGTCCCGCCGCCACGGGGAGCAGGCGGCGGTGGTGAGCACCACCCGCCTCAGGAACATCGCCGGGCGGTACGTGGGCAAGGACGACCCCGTGGCCATCGTGCGGGTGCAGAAGATCTTCCCCGCCACGGAGGAGCTCGCGCCCCCCTTCGCCCTCCTGCCCTTCGTGGCCGGGGACACCCGGGGGAGCCACCACCTCCCCCTCATGCCGGTGAGGGCCAACACCCAGGCCTCCAGCTTCTTCTGCGTGCCTATGGTGTGCGGCCTGGCCTTTTCCCTGAAGGAGGGGCGCCTTTCCGAACCCGTGGACCTCTTCGCCGACCCCGCCTGGGATGTGGTGCGCCTTAGGGCCATGGAGAAGGCCCAGGACATGCGCCGCCAGGGCTTTTACGGCCCCGCCATGCTCCCCATGGAGGAGCTGGAGTACACGGGGATCGCCGAGCGGCTTAGGGAGCTGGAGCGGGAGTTCAGCTAGGGCTTTTTGCCGTAGAGGTTCCGCACCGCCTCCTTGAGGCGGGAGCGGTCCATCTTGGCGTAGATCTGGCTGGTGCTCACGTCCGCGTGGCCCAACAGGGTGGCCACCAGGTAGAGGTCCCCCGTGGCCTGGTAAAGCCTCGTCCCGGCCAGGTGGCGGAGGCTGTGGGGGCCGTAGTAGCGCCTGGGGGCCTCGAGGGCCCTTAGGGCCTCGGAAAGCTCCTTGCGGATGGTCCAGGCCCTAAGCCGCCTCCCGTGGGCCTTCCGGCCCCCGAGGTTGATGAAGAGGGCCTTTTCCCCGGGGGCTTCGTGGAGGGTGCGCACCTTGAGCCAGGCCTGAAGGCCTTCCGCCAGGTCCGGAGGGAGGGGCACGGTGCGGGCCTTGCCCCCTTTGCCCCTTTGGATGTGGAGCTCCTCCTCCACGGGGTCAAAATCCTCCACGTTGAGCCCCTCCACCTCGGAGATCCTTAGGCCCACCTCCCCCATGAGCCTTAGGATGAGGAGGTCCCGGAAGCGCTTGTACTCGGCCTCCCGGAGCTCCTTGCCACCTTTTTGTATCAGGTTTAAAAGACGCCGGTAAAGGGTCTGGGGCAGGGCCGGGCGGCGCTCGTGGCGGGGCGTGGGGTCTTTGGGGGGCCTGACCTCGAGGGTGGGGTTTTCCCGCACCGCGCCCGCCCACTTCAGGGCGCGGTACAGGGCCCGGATGCCCGCCAGGTAGCTGGCCGCGGTGCTGGGCTTTAGGGGGCGGCGCTCCTCGGGGGGCACCGTGTGGCCCCCGTGGGCCAGGAGGTCGGCGAGCCAGGCGTCGATGTGGTCGGGGGTCACCTGCAGGAGGGACACCCTGGGGCCGGGCGCCCCCTCGGGCCAGAGGTAGCGGAAGAAGTCCCGCACCGCCAGGGCGTAGAGCTCCAGGGTTCTGGCGCTTAAGGCGGTGCGCTTGCCGGACTTGTGGGCCAGGTGGTAGCCGAGAAGCGCGATCAGGCCCTCCAGGTCCCCCTCGTGGGCCGCCCGCACGGCCTCGAGGCGGCGCTTGGCCGGGTCCTCGTAGTTGGGCAAGGGTCGGAGCATGCTCTGGGGCCAGTATATAGCCCAACCGGGGCTATGGTAAATGCTCACTAAGCAATCTTAGTGAGGATTTTGTGGGGACCTGGCCAGGCTTGGAGCCTTCCCGCCCCAAAGCCCCCTATGATGGGGCCCATGGAGACCCTGGACCTCCTCAAACCCGGCGCCCTCTTCCGGGCTCGAGGCCGGGACTACCGCCTAGAGCGCCGCCAGGGCGACCTCCTCTTTGCCCGGGCGGTGGACACGGAGGAAGAAGCGCTCTTTTACCTGCCCTTAGAAGCCCTAGGCCTCCGCCTCACCGCCTTGGGCCTACCGCCGCCGGAGCCTCTGGACCTTTGAGCGCCCCTCCCCACTGGGACGGGGAGCGCCCTGGAAAGGCCGAGGGATCCGTCAGGCCCTCATCCTCATGGGCTAGTGGGAAAAGGCCTTCTGTGAGCTCGAGGCCTAGCCTTAGGCTGCTTCCCGGGATTGGGAGGGGGAGCTTTTGGTTTTGGAAATGTCTTGATTTGCTAACTTTTTCACGATTATAGCTGCTGGTGAAAAATATATCCCCGAGATAGTCAAAATCCCACCGCTCGGAAGGATACGGGCTTGCCCCGCCTCCGGTCCAAGGAATAGGCTTAGGCCGGAGGCGTAACCATGAAAGCGGTCTTCTACAGCCAGGGCGAGAACCACTACCACCTGGATCCGGACCTTAAAGCGATCCTGCGCACCTTTGCCCCGGGCCTCCCGGAGGAGGAGCTTTCGGCCTTCGGAAAGCTGGTGGGGGAAGAGGTCCTGGAGGTGGCCTACCACGTGGACCTCGAGGCCCCGCCCCGGCTAAAGATGCACGACCTGGACGGGAACCGCATAGACCGGGCCCTCCTCTCCCCTGCCCAGAAGGCCCTTCTGGAAAAGCTCAGGCCCATGGTCCGCCCCCCCTACGAGGGCCGGGGCTGGCCCCTCCACTACGCCCTGGGCTACCTCCTGGCGGACGGGGGGCTTTACTGCATCCTCACCATCACCCACCAGGTGGCCTACGCCCTCCACAAGTACGCCCCCGAGTGGGAAGGGGTGAAGCGGGAACTCCTCTACGGCCAGGCCTTCGGGGCCACCTGGATGACGGAGATCCAGGGGGGAAGCGACCTAGGGGCCAACCGCACCCTGGCCAGGAGGGAGGGGGAGGCCTTCCGGCTTTTCGGGGGGGACAAGTACTTCGCCTCGGGGGCGGGCCTGGCGGACTGGGCCATCGTCACCGCCCGGCCTGAAGGGGCGCCCCCAGGCCCCAAGGGGCTTGCCCTTTTCCTCCTGCCCCGGGAGGTGGAGGGCCGGCTCAACTTCCGGGTGCGCCGCTTCAAGGAGAAGCTCGCCACCCGGGCCGTGCCCTCGGGGGAGGTGGAGCTGGAGGGGAGCCTGGCCTACCCCATCGGGCGCCTCGAGGAGGGCATCTACTACACCCTGGAGAACCTCACGGTGAGCCGCCTGGCCAACGCGGTGGCGGCCATGGGCCTGGCCAAGAAGGCCCACCTGGAGGTTCTCTTCCGGGTGCGGCGCCGCACGGCCTTCGGGAAGAAGCTGATGGAGCACGACCTCGTCCAGCACGACCTCCTGGAGATGCGCCTGAGGCAGGTGGGGGGGACGGCCCTGGCCTTCCTGGCGGTCCAGGCCTTTGACCGGGCGTGGGAGGAACGCCCTCCCTACACGGAGCGCTACCACCTGGCCCGCCTCCTCTCCCACCTGGCCAAGGGGCGCACCGCGGAGCACGCCGCGGCCGTCACCCAGGGGGCCATGGAGCTCTTTGGAGGGCTTGGCTTCCTGGAGGAGTACGGGGTGGCCCGCTGGCACCGGGAGGCCCTTATCACCCCCATCTGGGAGGGGCCGGCCAACATCCAGGCCCTGGACATGCTGGAGGCCATCCATAAAAAGCGGGCCCACGAGCCCTTCCTGGAACTCCTCATGGCCCACCCCGAGGCCCGGGCGCACGCGGAAGGGGCCCTGAGGCGCCTGGCCGAGGAAGGCCCCTGGTACGCCAAGGAGGCCCTGAGGCGCCTGGCGGACGCCGCCGCCCTCTACGCCCTGGCCAGGGTAGAGGCCGAGCCCTTCCCCACCCTGGCCCGCCTCTACGCCCGGCGCTTCCTGGAAGGGGAGGCCCTGCCCCCCTCGCGGCTCCACGACCCCTGGGCCTAGGGGTTGCGCGGCGCTAGAAAGAGCCTTAGGATGGCGCAAATATGCGGTTTTACCCCCTCCTCGCCCTTCTAAGCCTCCTCCTGGGCCTTCTGGTGGGGGCTTTGGGTTACGGGGAGCCCTACATCCTTCCCTGGTACATGTTCTTCACCGCCATAGTGGCGAGCCTCTACGGCCTCCCCTGGGGGCTTGTGGCCGCAGGGGTTTCCACCCTCCTGCTCCTCCTCTTTCCCGGGTTCCAGGCCATGGGGGCGGCCATCCTCCTCCTCTCCGCCTACCTGGCCCACGGGGTGGGGGAAACCCTGCGGCGGGCCCACCGGCGGGCCAAGGGGCTGGCGAGGAGCCTCCGCTACCTCACCCTGGCCCTGGAAGGGCTGGCGGGGGCCAGGAACCGGACCGAGCTCTTAAAAAGCCTCCCCGAGCGCCTTTCCGAGCTGGGCGCGGGGGGGCACGTGGGGGTCTGGGTGCCGGAAGAGGAGGGGTTCCGCCTCCTGGCCTCCGTGCCCCCCCTATCCCTGGACCGGATCCCCGCCACGGGGGTGGTGGGCCGGGCCTACCGGGAGGAAAGGCCCCTTTACATCCCCGACGTGCGCCGGGAGGAAGGGTACATCGCCGCGCCCGGCCTGCCCTCTTTGAGCGAGCTCGCCCTGCCCCTAAAGGAACGGGGCCAGGTGGTGGCGGTGCTGAATTTGGAAAGGCCTGGGCTCTTTTTGGAAGAAGAGGTGGAGGGGCTTGTCCGCTTCGCCCAGGCGGTGAGCCTGGAGCTGGACCAGCTGGCTGACCTCGAGGCCCGCCGCCTCCTCGCGGAGCTCTCCGAAAGGATGGAAAGCGCCAGGAGCAAGGGGGAGGCGGCCAGAAAGGCCCTGGCCCTCTTGGTGGAGGTGTTGGGGCTGGAGTCGGGGGCCCTTTGGGAGGCCCGGGGGGCGCGCATGGTGGCCCTGGGGCACCACGGGGTGACGGAGCCAAGCCTCCTCAAGGTCCTGGAAGAGGGCCTCCCCTACGGGGTGGGCCTGGCCTGGCAGGTGTACGAGACGGGAAGCCCGGTCTACACCGCCCGCTACGCGGAGGAAAGCCGGGTGGTGCCCGCCCTCAAGGCCCTGGGCTGGCGGACCTTCGTGGCCCACCCCGTGCCCACCCCGGGCGCCCCGCGCACCCGGAGGGTCCTGGTGCTGGGGCAACAAGCCGCCCGCCCCTGGCGGAAGGCGGAGGAGGAGATGCTCCTCCTGGCCTGCCGCACCCTGGGCCTGGCCCTGGAGCGCCTGGAGGAGAAGGAGCGGCACGAGCGGGTGAACGCCCTCTTCCTTCGCCTTCTGGAGAAGCCCCCGGAGGCGCTCTACCACCCCCTTCTGGAGGAGGCGGTGGCCCTGGTGCCGGGGGCGGAGGCGGGAAGCCTGCTGGTTTTGGAGGGCGGAGCCTACGTGTACAAGGCCGCCTTGGGCTACGACCTGGAAGCCCTCCAGGCGGTGCGCTTCTCCCCCGAGGGCATGCTCCTCTGGTACGGGCTTGGGGAACGGGAAGCCCGGAAGGGGGTGCCCCGGGTCATGTCCGTGGAGGACAGGCCCATCCCCGAGATCAGCCACCAGACCGCCCCCGAGGAGGTCATAGACGCGGCGGGGCGGGCCCGGGAGATCCAGGCCAACCTCTGCCTGCCCGTGACCTACCAGGGGGAGGTCCTGGCCTACCTCAACCTGGACAACCTCCACGATCCCAGGGCCTTCGGGAAGGACAGCCTCGAGGCCGCCCGCTTCTTCGCCGCCCCCCTGGCCACCCTCCTCCACGAAAGCCATAGCCGCAGGCTCCTGGAGGAGGCCGCCCTCACCGACCCCCTCACGGGGCTTGGGAACCGCAGGGCCTTTGAGCGGGCCTTCCAGGAGGAGCTCGCCCGGGCCAAGCGCTACAACTACCCCCTGGCCCTGGCGGTGCTGGACCTCCGGGGCTTCAAGCCCATCAACGACCGCCTGGGCCACGCCATGGGGGACCTGGCCCTGAAACGGGTGGCGGAGGCGTTAAAAAAGGGGCGGCGCAACGGGGACAAGGTCTTCCGCTGGGGGGGGGACGAGTTCGCCGTCCTCTTCCCCCACACCCCCAAGGGGGGGGCGGTGGCCGCGGCCTTCCGCCACGCCCAGGCCATCGGGGAGATCTGCCTGGAGGGGCACTGCCTGGGGGTGAACATCGGGGTGGCCGCCTTCCCCGAGGACGGGGACACGGAGGACGCCCTCCTCTCCGCCGCGGACACCCGGATGTACCAGGCCAAGGCGCAGGGTCTTTCGGTGGTGGCCTAGGGGGGTTCTAAAGAGGTGTATAATCCAAACCCAAGATGGAAGCCCTCTTAGGGGGCTGGTACCTGGAGGCCGCCCTCGCCCTTTTGGAAAAGGGAGCGGAAGGCCTGGGGGAGGCCCTGGCGCGGCTAGGGGAAGGGCTTGGGGTGGACCGGGCCTACCTCTTCCGCCTCGAGGCCCAGGAGGGCGCCTGGTACGCCACCCAGCTTTCGGAGTGGACGCGGGAAGGGGTCACGCCCCAGCTGGGAAACCCCCTCTTAACGCGCGTTCCCATGGCCCAGGGGTACGGGCGCTGGGTGGAGCGCTTCCTGGAAGGGAGGCCCATCCAGGGGGCGGTGCGCACCTTTCCGGAGGAGGAACGCCCCCTCCTGGAGGCCCAGGACATCCAGGCCCTCCTGGCGGTGCCGGTCTTCCTGGAAGGGCGGCTTTGGGGCTTTCTGGGGGTGGACGCCTGCCGGGAGGTGCGGGCTTTCCGGGAAGACGAGGTGGAGCTCCTAAAAGGCCTGGCCCGGGTCCTGGCCCTGAGCCTGAACCTGCTGGAGCGGGTGCGGCGCCTGGAGGGCCTCCTGGAGAAAACCCCCCTTTACGTCCTCCGCTTTAGCCCGGAAGGGGCGCTCCTCTACGCCAACCCCGCGGCCCGGGGCCTGCCCTTGGCCCTGCCCCTCGAGGCGGCCCTGGAAACCCCCGGCGAGGCGGTGCGGGTCCACGCCCTGGGGGCGGAGTGGACCCTTCTCGCCGTGCCGGGGCCCGGGGGGGAGGTCCTGGAGGTTCT
The DNA here is from genome assembly GCF_000373145.1 of Thermus oshimai DSM 12092. NCBI lineage: Bacteria > Thermotogati > Deinococcota > Deinococci > Thermales > Thermaceae > Thermus > Thermus oshimai. The sequence continues at coordinate 57,840 of NZ_KB890624.1, read as the reverse complement.
GGCCCTGGGGCTGGATGTGCGGGAAAAGGACGAGGCACAACGGCGGGAAGCCCTCTGGCAGGCCTTCCGCACCAACCTCCTCCGGGTCTACGAAACCCTGATGGCGGAGGGGCTTTCGGAGTCGGTGTACGGGCTCATCCTCGAGGCGGCCATGGCCACCATCCCCAACGCCCAGGCGGGGAGCGTGACCGTCTTGAAGGAGGACGGGTACTACCACTTCGTGGCCGCCAAGGGCTACGACCTGAAGGCCCTCCGCCGGGTGCGCCTCTCCCCCGAGGAGCCCCTTTCCCTCACCGGCCACCGGGAGGCCCAGGTGTTCACCCAACAAGACCTCGCCCGCTTCAACGCCCGCCTGGACCCCAAGAGGCGGCAGGTCATGGAGGAGGCGGGGCGGGTGCGGGAGATCCGGGCCATCCTTTCCGTGCCCGTCTTCCTCTCGGGGGAGCGGAAGGCCTTCTTGTACCTGGACAACTTTGAGCGGGAGGAGGCCTTCAGCCCCCTGGAGGTGGAGCTGGCCCAGGCCTTCGCCAGCCAGCTGGGGCTTCTCTTGAGGCGGCTTGAGCTGGAGGGCCGGGTGCAGCACCTGGCCTACCACGACCCCCTCACGGGCCTGCCCAACCGGCTCTTCTTCCTGGAGAAGCTGGCCCAGGTGCGAAAAGGGGCGGTGCTCTACCTGGACCTGGACGGGTTCAAGCTGGTGAACGACCTCTCGGGCCACAGCGCGGGGGACCAGGCCCTCATGGCCCTGGCCGCCCGCCTGCAGGGGGCGGTGCGCCCCCGGGACCTGGTGGCCCGCCAGGGGGGGGACGAGTTCCTGGTTCTCCTCACGGACCTTAGGGGCCCCGAGGAGGCGGTGGCGGTGGCGGAACGGCTTCTAGAGGTGGTGCGCCTCCCCTTGCCCGTGGGGGGGCGGATCTACCACCTCTCCGTTTCCATCGGCATCGCCCTGGTGGAGGAGGCCTTAGGCCCGGGAGAGGTGCTGAAGCGGGCCGATTTGGCCCTCTACCGGGCCAAGGCCGAGGGCAAGGACCGGATCGCCTTCTACGAGGAAAGCCTTCAGGAAAGGCTAAGGGAGGAGTTTGACCTCCTGGAGGCCCTGAGGGAGGACCTGGCCGCCCGGAAGGGGTTCTGGCTGGCCTACCAGCCCATCGTGGATCTGGAGCGAAAGGAACCGGTGGCCCTCGAGGCCCTCCTCCGCTGGCGGGTCTCCCCTGCCCTCTTCATCCCCCTGGCGGAGCGGCACCGGCTCATCGGGGCCCTGGGGGAACTGGCCCTGGGGTTGGCCCTAGAGGAGCATTCCCGCCACGGCCTGCCCGTGCACGTGAACGTAAGCCCGCAGGAGCTTCTGGACCCCGGCTACCCGGGGCGGCTGGCCCTTCTTTTGGAAGAGGCGGGCCTACCCCCAGAGGCCTTGGTCCTGGAGGTCACGGAAACCGCCCTGGCCCCCGACGAGCGGGGCCGGGATGCCCTGAAGAGCCTGGAGGTCCTCCGCGCCCTGGGGGTACGGGTCTACCTGGACGACTTCGGCTCGGGCTATTCCAGCCTGGAGCGCCTGGCCTCCCTTCCGGTGGACGGGCTCAAGCTCGGCCAGCGCTTCACCAGCGCCCTGGGAAACCCCCCAGACCCCCAAAGCCCCGCGGCCCGGGTGGTGGCCGCGGTCTTGGCCCTGGGCCAGGCCCTGGGGTTGCCGGTGGTGGCCGAGGGGGTTGAGCACGAGGCCACCCTGGCCTACCTCCGGAGCCTGGGCTTCCGGCTGGGGCAGGGGTTCTTGCTGGGAAGGCCGGAGGTGCTAAGCTAGGGGCGTGTGGCTACCGGGCGGCCTTAAGGTGGCGCTGGGTTACGTTGTTTTTGCCTTCTTTTGGTTTTATATTTCCCACCCCGGACCCCTCCGGCTCCTTTCCGCCTCCGAACCCCAGGTTCGCGTCCAGGTCCTCACGGGGCTTCTCTTTATCCTCCTAAGCGGAGTCCTCATCTACCTCGTAACTTGGCGGGAGGAAAGGCGGCTTAGGACCACGGGGCGGTTCTTCCAGGCCCTGACGGAAAACAGCCGGGAGGTGATCTACCTCCTGGACGGAAAAGGGTACCTCCGCTACGCCTCCCCCAACGTGAGGGCGGTCCTGGGGTACGACCCGGAGGGCTACCGGCGGGCACCGATCCACGCCCTGGACTTCGTCCACCCCGAGGACCGGACCTACGCCGAGGCCGCCCTGGAAAACCTCCTCCGCCATCCCGGGGAGACCCAGGAGTACCGCCTGCGCATCCTGGACGCCTGGGGCCGGGTGCGCGCGGTAAGGGTCTGGGGGCGGAACCTCCTGAAGGACCGGGCGGTACAGGGGGTGGTGCTGAACCTAAGGGACGAAACGGAGCTGGAGGAGGAACGGGCGCGGCTCAAAGGGGTTCTGGAAGCCCTTCCGGGCCAGGTGTACCAGGCGCGGGTGGAGGAGGGGCAGGACCCCGCCTACGCCCCCCTGGTCTACGCCGCCCCGAAGCAGGCGGAAGCCCTCCTGGGCTACCCCGCGGAGGCCCTCCTCCAGGACCCCGCCTTTTACTTCGCCCAGGTCCACCCCGAGGACCGGAAGGGTCTGGAAGAGGCCCTTCGCCGGGCGGTGGCGGAGCCGGGAAGGCTTCAGGTGTGCACCTACCGCTTCCGCCACGGGAAGAAGGGGGCGTGGGTCTGGCTCCGGGACACCGTGAGCTACGATGCCCAAACCCGCCTCCTCACCGGCTACACCTTTGACGTGACGGAGGAGGTGGAGAAGGAGGAACGCTTCCGCCTCCTCTTCCAGGCCCACCCCCTCCCCATGTGGGTCTACGACCTCCAAACCCTCCGCTTCCTGGAGGTGAACGAGGCCGCGGTGCGGAAGTACGGCTACACCCGGGAGGAGTTCCTCTCCATGACCCTCCTCCAGATCCGGCCTGAGAAGGAGCGGCTAAGGCTTCTGGAGGACCTGAAGCGCCCCAGGCCCCCCCTCCAGACCTCCGGACCCTGGACCCACCGGCTGAAGGACGGGCGGGAGATCCAGGTGGAGATCCACTCCCACCTCCTCTCCTACGCCGGGCGGGAGGCGGCCTTGGTGGTGGCCCTGGACGTAACGGAAAAGCTCCGGGCCGAGGCCACCCAAAGGCTCCTGCAACGCGCCCTGGAGGCGGCCTCGGAGGCCGTGGTCCTCACGGACCGGGAAGGGCGCATAGAGTGGGTGAACCCCGCCTTCACCCGCCTCACGGGCTACGGGGCGGAGGAGGCCCTGGGGAAGACCCCCAGGATCCTGAAATCCGGCCTTCACCCCCTGGAGTTCTACCAGGCGCTTTGGGCCACCATCCTTTCGGGGAAGGTGTGGGAGGGGGAGATCATCAACCGGCGCAAGGACGGCACCCTCTACACCGAGCGCATGTCCATCACCCCGGTAACGGAAGGGGGGGAGATCCGCCACTTCGTGGCCGTCAAGCGGGACATCACGGAGGAAAAGACCCGGGAGGAGGCCGTAAGGGAGTCCGAGGCCCTCTTCCGCACCCTGGCGGAAACCGCCCCCGCCCTCATCCTCCTTTGGCAGGAAGAACGCCTGGTCTTCGCCAACTCCATGGCCGAGGCCCTCACCGGCTACACCCGGGAGGAGCTCACGGAGAGGCCCATCTGGGAGTTCGTCCACCCCCTGGACCGGGCGCTGGTCCGGGAGCGGGGCCTGGCGCGGGTGCGGGGGGAGGCGGTGCCGGGCCGCTACACCTTCCGCATCCTCACCAAAGGGGGAGGGGTGCGCTGGCTGGACTACTCCGCGGCCCGGGTGGAGGTGGGGGGGAAGCCCGCGGTGCTGGGGGTGGCCCTGGACATCACCGAGGACCGGGAGCGGCAGCTGAGCCTCGAGGCCTTCGCCCGGGTGTCCCTGGCCCTCCGGCAGAGCGAGGAGCTCAAGGAGATGCTGGCCTCGGGGCTTAAGGCCACCCTGCAGGCCATGGAGGCCCCGGTGGGAAGCCTCCTCCTCTACGATCCCACCACGGGCCACCTGGAGGAGGGGGCCAGCGAGGGCTGGCTTAAGGAGATCCCCACCCCGCCCCGGGTGGGCGAGGGGGTGGAGGAAGGGCTGGTGAGCCGGGCCTTGCGGGGCGAGGTGGTGGTGAGCCCGGACCTGAAGAACGACCCCCGGGTCCGCCCCGGGGCCCGGGCCTTGGTGCCCGAGGGGTGGAGCGGGCTTGGGGTGCCTCTCCTCGCGGGGAGGCAGGCGGTGGGGGTCCTCACCCTGGCCTGGCCCCACCCCCGCACCCCCACCCCCCCTGAGGTGGAGCGGGCCGCCCTCCTAGGGGAGGCCATCGGCAACGCCCTGCGCCGGGCCACCCTCCGCAAGAAGCTGGCCCGGCGGGTGGAGCACCTGGAAAGCCTCCGGGCCATAGACCAGGCCATCGTGGCCTCCTTGGACCTCAGGCTCACCCTGGAGGTCTTCCTCAACGAGGCCTTCCGCCTCCCCGTGGACGCGGTGGCCCTCTTCCTCTACCGCAAGGAGGAGCGGGCCCTCTTCCTGGAAGGGGCCAAGGGGTTCTTGAGCCCCAAGGAGAGGCTTCCCCAACGGATGGGCCTGGGGGAGGGGCACGTGGGCCGGGCGGCCTTGGAAGGGAAGGAGGTCCACGTCCAGGACCTGGCGGAGAGCCCCGGCGCGCACCCCCAGTTCACCCTGGAGGAGGGGCTCGTCTCCGAGCGGGCCTACCCCCTCTTCGCCAAGGGCCGGCTCCTCGGGGTCCTGGCCGCCTTCACCCGCCGGCCCTGGGACCTGGCCCCGGAGGAGGAGGAGTTCCTCGAGGCCCTGGTGGGCCAGGGGGCGGTGGCCTTGGACAACGCCCTCACCTTCCAGGAGCTCCAGCGGAAGAGCCTGGAGCTCGAGGCCGCCTACGACCTCACCCTCTGGGGCTGGGCCAAGGCGGTGGAGCTCCGCGACCAGGAAACCGCCGGGCACACGGAAAGGGTCACCAGCCTTACCCTCAGGCTGGCCCGGGCCCTGGGGGTGCCGGAGGAGGAGCTGGAGCACCTCCGCCGGGGGGCCATCCTGCACGACGTGGGCAAGATCGCCATCCCCGACGCCATCCTCCTGAAACCGGGGTCCCTGACGGAGGAGGAGTGGGCGGTGATGAAGCGGCACCCCGTCTACGCCCACGAGTGGCTTTCCGGCATCCCCTTTCTGCGGAAGGCCTTGGAGATCCCCTACGCCCACCACGAGCGCTGGGACGGCTCCGGCTACCCCCGGGGGCTTAAGGGGGAGGCCATCCCCCTTTCCGCCCGCATCTTCGCCGTGGTGGACGTCTACGACGCCCTCACCTCGGACCGCCCCTACCGCAAGGCCTGGCCCAAGGAAAAAGCCCTGGCCTACCTGGAGGAGGAGGCGGGCCGCCTCTTTGACCCGGAGGTGGTGCGGGCCTTCCTTGAGCTCATGAAGGGGGAAGCCTAGGCCCAGCCCAAAAGCCGCCTGGCCTCGGGGGAAAGCCGGGCCGGGGTCCAGGGGGGGTCAAAGGTGAGCTCCACCGCCACCTCCTCCACCCCGGGCAGGCCGGAGAGGGCCCGGCGCACCGCCTCCCCCATGGAATCGTGCAGGGGGCAGCCCGGGGTGGTGAGGGTCATGAGGACGTAGGCCCGGGGGGGCTCCACCCTGAGCTCGTAGATGAGGCCCAGGTTCACCACGTCCAGGCCCAGCTCGGGGTCGTACACCGTCCGCAAAAGGTTCCAGGCTTGTTCTTCCAGCGTCATCGGCGCATCACCTCCCAAAGGGCATAAAGATGGGGGAAAACCCCAAGAAGCCACACCCACCCCCCAAAGGGCGTGAGGGGGAAAAGGAGAGCGCCTAAGGCGAGGAAGACCATGGAAACCTCCCCCGCCCCTTCGGGGAGCATCTCCTTGAGGAGGGGCACCCGGGCCTTCCCCGCCAGGGGGGCGTAGCGGTGGGTCCAGACCAGGAAGGGCAGGATCTTGTAGAGCATCCCCGCCACCACCACCCCCAAAAACCCCAGGCCGAACCAGGCCACGGCCCAGGCCGGGCGGAAGGGGAGGGCCAGGAGGGCCAGCCCCAAAAACCCCAGGGCCAGGAGGTAGTGCCGCACCCCCAGGTCCAGGGCCCGCTTCATGCGGTGGCGGAGGATGAAAAGCGCATCCCCCAGGGCCAGGGCGTAGGCCACGAGGAGGAGAAGGTAGCCCAGCCGCTCCCTAAGGAGAAGGCCCAAAAGGCCCAGGTTGGCCGCAAAGAGGAAAAGCCCCAGGAGATCCCCCCGCTCCCCGTGGCTTAGGGTGAACATCCCCACCAGCTTGTGCCCCACCCCCACCACCGAGAGGAGGAAGACCCCAAGGAGCCCCGCCCCCAGGTGCCAGTAAAGCCGTTCCGGGTCGTAGAACCCGAAGCGCAGGGTGAGGGCCTGGAGGAGGCCCAGGAGGGGGGTGAGGACCAGGTAGAAGACGGTCCAGGCCAGGGCGGTGCCCACGGGGTTCCAGCGGGGGGCGGCCCGGAAGGTGAGGAGCATGTGCAGGGCGAACCAGAGAAGGGCGAGAAGGGCCAAGGCCCCGCCCAAGGGGACGAGGCCCGGCCAGGCCAGGAAGCCCAGGACCAGGAGAAGGACCCCCAGGCCGAAGAGGAGGAGGACGGGGTAGCCCCAGCCCACCCGAAAGAGGGGCACCTCCAGGACCACCGGCACCAGCTGGTGCATGGCCCCAAGAAGCACCCCCACCCCGAACCCCAGGAAGAGGGCGTGGGCCGCGGCCAGGCCCAGGGGGTGGCGGGGGGTGAGGACGGCCTCGGGGTGGAGGGCGAGGAGGAGGCTCGCCAGGAGGAAAAACCCCTCCCCCACCAGGAAGAACCCCAGGGGGAGGCTTAGGGGAACGGTGCGGTTCTTGGCGGTGACCAGCACGCCCTAATCCTGATTTGTCCGCTCGGGATTAGGCCATGACCTGGGTCATGGCTCAGCGCCCCGGGGGAAGCAGGGTGAGCCGGTCCCCCTCCTGCAAGGGGGTGGAGAGGCCCTCGAGGTAGCGCACGTCCCGGCCGTTTTTCAGGACCGCCCAGCGGGGCTTTAGGCGCCAGAGGGTCTTGCTCTCCGTCCAAAGCCCCACCTCCTCCTCGGCGAAGAGGGGCTCTAAGGCCAGGTCCCGCAGGGCGGGGTTCACCGCGAAGACCTTGGCCAAGGCCTCCCCCACCCCGCCTTCCACCCGGAAGGCCAGGGGCCCGGGCTGGGCGGGGTGGGCCAGGCCCAGGGCCTGGAAGGCCACGGCCACCCGCCCAGCCCCCAGGGCCAAGGCCGCCTCGTAGCCCTTGCGCATCACCTCCTCCTGGGCCGAGAGGTAGACCAGCCACGGGCGCACGTCCCGCACCCTTTCGGCCACGTACCGCCCCACCATGGCGAAGGAAAGGCCCACGTACTCCGGGGGGATGTGGGCCCGCTTGGGGCCCAGGCCCCCGTGCCAGAGGCCCGCCCGGTACACCTCCCGGGCGAACTCAGAGGAGGTGTCCACCCCGATGGTGCGGGCGAGCCAGGCGGAGAAGAAGGCCCGGCGCAGGTAGAGCTCCTCCTCCGGCACCCGGCCCTCCCAGCCCAGGGCCCGGGCGGTCCCCGGGTGGCGGGAGAGGTGGTCGTACACCCCGGCCACGAAGGCCGCGGCCCCCTCCAGAAGCCGTTCCGCGTCCAGGCGCATGCCCCTTTGGACCTCCTCCGAGAGCCCCCCGAAGGCCAGGAGGTCGCGGAAGACCTCCTCGGGCAGGGGGGGCAGGTCCAGGACCAGGGTTTCCTCCTGCACCTTCATCCTTTCCTCCTTTCCCGCTCTTCCCGAAGCTTCCTCAGCATATCCGCGGTCACCACCCGGCGGTGCATGGCGTAGGCGAAGACGAAAACCGCGAGGAGCTGGAGCACCCCCGAAAGGGCCAAGGGGGCCCTAGGGAGGAGGCCGTAGGCGGAAAGGGGCTCCAGGAGGAGCCTGAGGAGGAGGCCGGCGTTCAGGAGGAAAAAGGTGAGGGCCTCGAGGCCCTCCTGCTTCAGCCCCCCGGGCCGGGGCATCATCCAGTAGGCCACCCCCATGACCATCTGCAGGAAGAACCCCACCAGCCCCGCGTGCACGTGGCCCAGGCGGAAAGGCCCCACCAGGGCGGGAAAGAGGTAGAAGAGGGTCCCGAGAAGGGCGGTGTAGAGGAGGTAAAGGAGGGCGGCGCGGATGAAGAGGGCGTGCCAGCGGCCCATTACTCCAGCACGTGCACGTTGGGCAGGGTGGCCGCCCAAACCCGGTTCTTCTCAATGTAGCCCCGCCACTCCTCGGGGACGTCCTCCTCGGGGTAGATGGCCGAGACCGGGCAGGCGGGCACGCAGGCCCCGCAGTCAATGCACTCGTCGGGGTGGATGTAAAGCTGTTCCCCCGCGTCGTAGATGCACTCCACGGGGCAGACCTCCTGGCAGCTCCGGTCCTTCACGCCGATGCAGGGCTCGCAGATCACGTGCGGCATCCTCAACCCTCCAAGCCCCACCTTGCACCCCCTAGGGGGCGTGGGGCCATGACCGGAGTCAAGGGGAAGGGGGGCCGCGCGGGCGGCCCCCCCAAGCGGCCTAAGGCTCAGGGCTTTTCTATGAGGATCTCCACCCGCCCGGGGCCCAGGTCCTTCAGGGCGTAGCGAACCCCCTCCTCCTCCAGCCGGGCCAGGAGGTGGATGGGGCGGCGCACGTGGTGGACGAGAAGCCTCTGGCCGGGCTTGAGCTCGGCCAGGGCCTCCAAAACCGCCTGCATGGGAAGGGGGGGTTCCCAGTGGGGCTCTATGGTCACCTCCTTGTGGGGGTTGGCCCACGCCTCCTCGGTGAAGGGGGCCTCCCGGGGCACCCCCGCCTCCTCCCCCTGCCCCTTCCGGTAGAAGTGGGCCCGGTAGTGCCGCTCCCCCACCCTCTCGCACCAGGCGAGGAAGCCCTGCTTGGCCAGGACCTTGTAGAGGGGGATGGGCTCAAAGAGGACCTCTAGGACGAGCCTTTCCCCCGGCTTCACCTCCTTGGCCGCGGCCATGATGGCCTGGAAGGGCTCCCCGCCGGCCTCGAGGATGGGGCGCACGTCCAGGTGGAAGCCCAGGGGGGCGGAAAGCCAGGAGGGGGGCGGGGCCTGGAGGAGGCTTTCCCCCTCCCCGGAAGGCGCCTGGGGGAGCTCCTCCACCCCCAGGGCCCGGTTGAGCCGGGCCACCAGGGTCCCGGGCTCCAGGCCCCCCATCCGCTCCGCCTGGGCCACGGTGACCAGGTTGGGCATGGTGCGGCGGAGGAGGGGGTTCTTGAGCTTCTGGAAGGCGGGGCTCGCCTCCAGGAAGACCTCCAGGAGGTGGGGCCAGCGCCTTAGGACCTCCCCCACCTTCATCTCCGGGGTCACCTTTTCCCGATCCTTACCCGCCATACCGAAGGCCCCTCCTCCAGGTAGGTCCAGTCCACCTGCCCCGGGCGCTCGGCCTGGAACTGGTAGTAGAGGGGCTTGGGGTCGTGGTCGTTGACCAGGACAAAGCCCTCCCCCGGCTTCAGGGCATCAAAGAGGGCGAAGATCCGGGGGTGCCGCTCCCGTGGGGGGATTTCCCTGACGTCCAGCTCCATAGCGCCCCCACTCTCCCCTACCCGCACGCCGCCAGGCCATGACCTGGGTCAAGGGCCGCCTCCCCCTCCAGCCGGAGAAGGCGGTGGTCCTCCACCCGGTAAAGGAGGGGCACCGCCCGCACCCCAAGGCGGGCCTCCAGCTCCCGCGCCTTCCGCACCACGAAGGCCGCCGGGTCCCCCACCGCAAGGCCAGCGATCCTCGGGCGGTAGAGGGCCTCCAGCCCCTGGGGAAGGGTCCGGAGGGCCTCGAGGTCCGGGCGGCTCATGGCGCAGTCCGTGTGCCCCACCAGGGCCACGGTCCGCACCCCGCTCCGGGCCAGGGCGTAGACCAGGTAGGGCTCCACGGGGTCGGGGTTGGCCCCCCCGGTGCGGAGCACGAAGGCGAAGTTTTCGGGCAGCCTTAGGGCGATGCGGGGATCCATGCAGGTGACCAAAAGGAGCTCCGGCTTGGCCAAGGGGGGAAAGGAGCGGCCCTCGTTGTGGCTTTCCAGAAGCAAGGCGATGGGATCCATCCCGCACCTCAGCAGGGTTTTTCCGCCCCCCTACGGGCGTAGTAGTACCAGTTCAGGAAGAGGTTCAGGGCGTAGAAGACCATGAGCCCGTAGAAGAAGGCCGTGAACCCCCCCGTGGCCTTTTGGGTGTAGGCGGCCAGGGTGGAGAAGAGGAAAGGCCCGTAGGCCGCCACCGCCGCCGTCCAGCCGATCACCCCCCCCGCCTGCCGGGGCGGGAAGATCATGGGCATCTGCTTGAAGGTGCTGGCGTTCCCCACCCCGCTGAAGAAAAAGACCAGGAGCATGGAGACCACGAACATCCCGAAGGAGTCCAAAGAGGTGGGCCGGGTGTAGAGGGTCACGAGGAGAGCGGAGAGGAAGATGCCGAGGGCGGAAACCTGGGTGACGATGGCCCCCCCGAAGCGGTCGGAGATGGGCCCCGCGATGACCCGGGCCAAGGAACCCACCAACGGCCCCAGGAAGGCGTACCTCAAGGGGTCGGGGGCCCCTTCAAACCGCCCGTAGACCTCGCGGATGAGCAGGGGGAAGATGGCGGAGAACCCGGAGAAGGAGCCGAAGGTCATGATGTAGAGGCTGGTCATGACCCAGGTGTGCTTGTCCCGGAAGATGTCCAGCTGCTCCCGGAAGTTGGCCCGCACGGGGACGCTCCTCAGGTAGACCCAGGCCAGCAAAGCCCCCAGGAGGACGAAGGGGATCCAGACCGCGGTGGCGTTCTGCAGCCAGATGGGCTGGGACACCCCCGGCTTGGGGGTGAAGGTCTGGGGGCCGCCCAGGAGGGAGCCGAAGAGGGCGAAGCCGATGATCCAGGGGGTTACGAACTGGACCACGGACACGCCGAAGTTGCCGATGCCCGCCTGCAGGGCCAGGGCCGTCCCCTGGAGGCGCTTGGGGAAGAAGTAGCTGGTGGAGGGCATGAAGCCGGAGAAGTTCCCCCCGCCGATCCCCGCCAAAAAGGCCAGGAAAAGGAGGACCCAGTAGGGGGTAGAGGTGTTCTGGACGGCCAAGGTCCAGCCCAAAAGGGGGATGAGGAGGAGGAGGGTGGAGAAGGTGACCAGGTGCCTCGTGCCCAGGATGGGGGGCAGGAAGGTCCAGACGATGCGCAAGGTGCCCCCCGCCAGGCCAGGCATGGCCGTAAGCCAGAAGAGCTGGGTGGAGGTGAGGTCAAACCCCACCTTGGGGAGGCGCACCACCAGGGCGCTCACCACGAACCAGGTGATGAAGGCCAGGGTGAGGTTGAAGGTGGTGATCCAGAGGGTGCGCCAGGCCAGGCGAGCGTCCCAGCGCTTGGGGTCCTCGGGGTTCCACTCGGAAAGCCAGGTGCCGCGGGCGGTCTTCAGCATGGGCGGTCTCCTTTGAGCTCAAAGTCGTCCTTGAGGTGCTTGGCCTCCTGCTGCAAGAGCTGGATCACGGTGAGGTGCATCCAGAGGAAGGCCACGGCCGTAAGGGCAAAGAGCACGAAGAAGGTCATCTGGGGCAGGCCCGTCCAGGCCTGGGCGTAGGCGAAAAGGGGCGGGAGGAAGAACCCCCCCAAGGCCCCCAGCATGCCCACCAGCCCCCCCACCGCCCCCACGTCCTGGGGGAAGTAGGTGGGGATGTGCTTGTACACCGCGGCCTTGCCGATGCCCATCCCCACGCCGATGAGGAAGACCAGGAGGGTGAAGAGCCAGACGTTCATGGTGAACTGCATGACCTCCTTGGTCCCCTGCTTGGTGTAGAGGACGATGTGCCCCTCGGGCATCATGAGCACGGCCGAGGGCAGGAGGATCATCCAGAAGGTCCAGTACATGACCCGCCGCGCCCCCAGGCGGTCGGAGAAGTAGCCCCCCACGGGCCTTAGGAGGCTGGCCGGGAAGATGAAGAGGGCGGTGAGGAGGGCCGCCTCGTGGAGGGGCAGGCGGAAGACGTCCACGTAGTACTTGGGAAGCCAGGCGGAAAGGGCCACGTAGGCCCCGAAAACCACCACGTAGTAAAGGCTGAAGCGCCAGACCCGGACGTAGCGGAGGGGCCTGAGCATCTCCAGAAGGGGGCGGCCCTGGCCCGGCTTCTTGTCCTGCCTCGGCGTGCCAAACCAGAGGAGGAAGCCCATCAGGACCAGGAGGATAGCGTACAGGAAGGGGACGAACCGCCACCCGCCGGGGATCAGTCCCCCCAGGTAGCCGGAGGCGGGAATGCTGGCGATGAGGGCCGGGCCGATGAACTTGGTGACGCTGGCCCCCACGTTCCCCGCCCCGAAGACCCCCAGGGCGAAGCCCTGCTGCTCCTTGGGGAACCAGGCGGAGTTCCAGGCGATGCCCACGCTGAAGGCGTTGCCGGCAAAGCCCACCAGGAAGGCGTAGAGGAGAAGCTCCTCGTAGCTGCCCGCCCGGGAGACCAAATAGGCGGGGATGGCGGTGAAGAAGAGCATGAGGGTGAGGACGAGCCGCCCCCCGTACCGGTCCGCAAGGATGCCGGCGAGAAGGCGCCAGAGGGAGCCGTTAAGGATGGCCACCGCGGAGATCCAGGAAAGCTGGACGTCCGAGAGGCCGAACTCCTTGCGGATGGGCACGCCCAGCACCCCGAACATGAGCCAGACCGCGAACATGAGGGTGAAGGCCAGGGTGGAGAGGATGAGGACCCGGATGCGGACGGGCCGTTCCTGTTCCAACAGACGGGGATCGGTGGTCACGGTTCACCTCGCCAGCTTGCGCACCCAGATGACGATCTGCCAGGGCCTGAGGAGATAGCCCAGGGGCACGGTGACGATGTGGATCAGCCGGGAGAAGGGGAAGAGGGCCAAAAGGAGCCAGAAGTTGAAGACGTGGAGCTTGGTCCAGAAGGGGAGGTCCTGGAGGAGCTCAGGCCTCGGGTTAAAGGTGAGGACGGACCAGAGGTAGGGGGTCATGACCGCGGGGAACCAGTAGCTCCCGTAGCGGTAAAGGAGGGCGGTGAGCACCCCGCTAAGGATGGAAACGAAGAGGAGGACCAGGACGAGGTAGTCCATGGGGGTGGAGGCCGCCCGCACCCGGGCCACGGAGAGGCGCCGGGCGAAGAGGATGTAGACCCCAAGGAGGGCCCAAAGCCCGAGGCCGAGCCCGGTGATCTCCAAAAGGTAGAGCCTTAGGGGGACGCTATTCCAAAGGAGGAGCCCCTTGGGAAGGAGGAGGGCCAAAAGATGGCCCAGGAGCACGATGACCAGGCCCCAGTGCATGGCCACGGAGCCGAAGAAGAGGCGCTTCTGCTCCAGAAGCTGGCTGGACTGGGCCGAAACCGAGAAGGGCCGGTAGACCATGCGGTAGGCGGTGACCGCCACCGCCAAGGCCAGGGCCACGTAGGGGAAGTAGGCGAAAAGGGCCAGGTTCCAGTTCATCCTTCACCTCCTAACCAGCCCCGAAACCGCCTCGCCCGCCGCTTCCAGGAGGAGGAGGTAGGGGCTTGTGGCGTCCAGGGTCTTCAGGGTCTTGTGCATCTCCGCAAGGGCCTTGGGGAGGATCTCCAGGAGCTCAGGGAGGGGGCGCTTGGCCCGGGCCAGGTAGCGGAGGACGTTGGCCAGGTGGTCGGGCAGCTCGCTCCCCGGGTCCACCCCCTCCTCCGCGAAGGCCCGGACCAAGGCGGCGAGGAGCTCGCCCCGTTGGTAGCTCTCCCCGTAGACCGCGAACCCCACATAGGGGGCGGTGGTGGGGGTGAGGTCCAGGGTGCGGGTGTAGAGCTCCTCCCACTCCCCAAGGGAAAGCTTTTCCACCTCTTTAAGGAACTGTTCCAGCTTCTTTTTGGGCTGGCCCCGGGGGCACTCTATCCAAAGCCGCCAGAGGGTTTCCAGGCGGCCCGGGATGGGGTAGTCCAGGGCCAGGGCCAGGGCTTCCAAGAGCTTGTCCATACCCCCCTCCTACTCCCCCCTCTGGGGCGGCTGGAGGTAGCCGAAGCCCACCTCGCCCTTGTGGGCCAGGGGGTCGTTCCAGACCTCCGCGGCCATCTCCCGGTGGTAGGGCGGGAGGACGAAGCGCTCCTCCACCGTGGGCAGGGTGGTGAGGCGGTAGATGGCCTCGGCCTCCTCCAGGGTGAGGCCGGCCTCCTCCAAGACCTTCAGGGCCCGCTCCGTCACCCGGCCCTCGAGGCTCTCCTGGCGCTTCAGGATGCGCACCGCCAGCATCTTCTTGAGGACGGGCAGGATGAGGGCCTCGTTCCCCGCGGCGAAGAGGTTGGCCAGGTAGCGGATGGGCAGGCGGGCCTTCTCCAGGTCGGCGAAGACCTCGAAGTCCAGGTCGGTCTCGGGCAGGTCCAGCCGCACCAGGGCCCCGTCCGGGCGGGGGGTCCTCAAGGCCTTCTCCAGGGTGGCCACCACGGGGGAGAGGGGCGGGACGTAGAACATCATGGCCAGGGTGCGGTACTCGGGGTGGAGGGGCAGGGCCAGGCGCCAGACCTTGACGAACTTGTAGATGGGGGAGTTCTGGGCGGCCTTGATCCAGCCCTCGTCCAGCCCCTCGGCCTTGGCGGCGGCGATGACCTCGGGGTCAAAGGGGTCCAGGATGGCGGAAAGCTGGGCCTCCACCAGCTCCTCGTCCGGCACCATGGCCGCCTCGGGGATGCGGTCCGCGTCGTAGAGGAGGACCCCCATGTAGCGGATGCGGCCCACGCAGGAGTGGGCGCAGGCGGGGGCCTGGCCGGTCTCGAGGCGGGGGAAGCAGAGGATGCACTTCTCGCTCTTCCCCGTGGCCCAGTTGTAGTAGACCTTCTTGTAGGGGCAGGCGGCCACGCACATCCGCCAGGCCTTGCACTTGTTCTCGTTGACCAGGACCACCCCGTCCTCCGCCCGCTTGTAGATGGCCCCACTGGGGCAGGCGGCCACGCAGGCGGGGTTCAGGCAGTGGTTGCAGATCCGGGGCAGGTACTGGAAGACCACCCCCAGGGTCTCCTCCAGCTGGGCCCGCACCTCGGGGTCCAGGCCCTCCAGGTTGGGGTCGTTCTTGGCGTAGAGGGGGCTTCCCGAGAGGTCGTCGTCCCAGTTGGGGCCGGCCTCGGGGGTCATGGGCTCCCCGGTGACCATGGACACGGGGATGGCCGTGGGCTGGTCGTCCCCTTCCGGGCTGGTGAAGAGGTCGCTGTAGCGGAAGGTGAAGGGCTCGTAGTAGTCGTCCAGGCTGGGCAGGGCGGGGTTGAAGAAGAGGCGGGTGAGGGCCTGGGCGCGGCTGTGGAGGCGCAGGTCCAGGCGGCCGTCCTGGTAGACCCACCCCCCCTGGAAGCGGCCCTGGTCCTCCCAGCCCGTGGGGTAGCCCGTCCCGGGGCGGGTTTCCACGTTGTTCCACCACATGTACTCCGCGCCCTTGCGGTCCGTCCAGAGGTTCTTGCAGGCGATGGAGCACGTGTGGCAGCCGATGCACTTGTCCAGGTGGAAGAGCATGGACATGTGGGCTCTAACCTTCATGGGCATCCCTCCTTACCACTCAGGGGCTTTCTCCAGCTTGCGCACGTAGACCCAGGTGTCCCGGTTCACCCCCACGGGGCCCCAGTAGTTGAAGGCGTAGGTGAACTGGGCGTAGCCGCCGGACATGAGGACGGGCTTCAGGCGGGCCCGGGTGATGGAGTTGTTCATCCCCGCCCGCTTGCCCCTCAAGGGACTCTTGGGGATGCCCACCGTGCGCTCGGTGGCGTGGTAGACGAAGACCGTACCCCGGGGGATGCGGCTGGAAACGATGGCCCGCTGGACGAAAACCCCGTTGTCGTTGTAGAGCTCCACCCAGTCGTTGTCCTTGATGCCCAGCTCGGCCGCGTCCTTGTCGTTGAGCCAGATGGGGTACCCGCCCCGGGAGAGGGTCATCATGCGGTGGTTCTCGGAGTAGGTGGAGTGGATGGACCACTTCCCGTGGGGGGTGATGTAGTTCATGAGCTTGCCCTGGGCCTCCTTGAGGGAGAGCTCCGTTTCCTGGAGCATGGCCACGTCCGGCCGGGGCTTGTAGGTGGGCAGGTGCTCCCCGAAGCGGAGGTAGTTGGGGTGGTCCAGGTAGAAGTGCTGCCGGCCCGTGAGGGTGCGCCAGGGGATCAAGCGCTCCACGTTCAGGGTGTAGGGGCTGTAGGCCCGGCCGTGGTTGATGATGGCGCTCCAGGTGGGGGTGGTGAGCTGGCGGCGGGGCTGGGCCACCAGGTCCTTGAAGGAGATGCGCACGTGGCGGTTGCCCTCCGCCAGGTCGGTGAGCTGCACCCCGGTCTTCTTCTCCTCGTCCAGGAAGGCCCGGTAGGCCAGCTCCCCGTTGGACACGGGGTCCAGGAAGAGGATGGCCTCGGCCACCTGGCGGGGCTCCTCGAGGCTCGGCCGCTTCTCCCCGTCGTAGAGCCGGGGCTGCCGTTCCGCCAGTTCCCGGTAGAAGTCCTCCGCGGGGATGGTGAGGCCGTGCATGCCCACCCCGTTCTTCTCCACCCCAGGTCCCAAGGTGACGAACTTCTCGTAGAGCTTGGTGTAGTCCCGCTCCACCACCCGGAACTTGGGCATGGTCTTGCCGGGGATGGGCTCCACCTCGCCCTTCTTCCAGTCCCGGTCCTCGAGCTGGGCCAGCTCGTCCGGGGTGTCGTGCTGGAGGGGGATCATGACCAGGTCCTTCACCGGGTGGGGCAGGTGGACCCTGGCCAGCTCGGAGACCTTCTTGACGATGGCCTTGAAGATCTCCCAGTCGGGCTTGGACTCCCAGGTGGGGGGCACCGCGGCCTGCATGGGGTTGATGAAGGTGTGCAGGTCGGTGGTGTTCAGGTCGTCCTTCTCGTACCAGGTGGCGGCGGGCAGGACGATGTCGGAGTAGAGGGCGCTGGTGTCCATGCGGAAGTTGAGGTCCACCACCAGGTCCAGCTTCCCCTCGGGGGCGGGCTTGCGGTAGACCACCTCCTGCACGTGCCCCTCGGCCTTCTCCTCGGCGATGGCGTTGGTGTGGGTGCCCAGGTAGTGCTTGAGGAAGTACTCGTGCCCCTTGGCGCTGGTGCCGATGGCGTTCCCCCGCCAGATGAACCAGACCCTGGGCCAGTTCTCGGGGGCGTCGGGGTCTTCCACCGCGAACCTGAGCTCGCCCCGCTTCAGGGCCTCCACCACGTACTGGACGATCTCGGCCTCGGTCTTGGCCCCCTTGGCCTCGGCCTCGCGCACCACCTCCAGGGGGCTTTTGTTGAACTGGGGGAAGAAGGGGAGCCACCCCTTGCGCACCGCCCGCACCTGGTGGTCAATGGTGTGGTCGGAAAGGGGTTCCGCCGCCTTGTCGTAGGCGGAGAAGCCCCGCTCGTAGCGCCACTGGTCGGAGTGGACGTAGTGGAAGGAGGGGGTGTTCTGCTGCCTCGGGGGGTAGCCCCAGTCCGTGGCGAAGGCGATGGGCCCCCAGGAGGCCTGGTTGGCCAGCTTCTCCTGCCCCACGTAGTGGGCCAGGCCCCCGCCGTTCACCCCCACGCTTCCCGTGAGCATGAGGGCCACGATGCCCGCCCGGTACATGAGGTTGTTGTGGTACCAGTGGTTGATCCCCGCCCCGATGATGATGAGGTTCTTGCCCCCCGTCTTGGCCCCGTTCTCCGCCCAGGCCCGGGCGTAGCGGAGGAGGGTATCCCGGTGGATCCCGGTCCACTTCTCCTGCCAGAGGGGGGTGTAGGGCAGGTCGTCCTCGTAGCCCTTGGGGTAGTCCCCGGGCAGGCCCCGGCCCACGCCGAACTGGGCCATGAGGAGGTCAAAGACCGTGGCCACCGCCACCCGCCGGCCGTCCTTGGTGGTGACGTACTTCACGGGCACGCCCCGCTTCAGCTTCCGATCGCTCGCGAAGTCGTCAAACTCCACCAAAAGCACCTCGTCCTCGGCCCCCAGCAGGGTGAGGCGGGGGTTCAGGGGCTCGCCGGTCCGGGGGTCTTCCAGCTTCAGGTTCCACTTCCCCTTCTCCTTGGCCCAGCGGAAGCCCAAGGTGCCGCCCGGCATCCTGGGGCCCTTCTCCTCGTCCCAGATGAGGAGCTTGAAGGCCCCGTTCTCCTCCTCGGCGTAGGCCGCAAGCTGGTCCGCCCGCAGGTAGCGGCCCGGCCGGCCCTCCTGGATCTCGATCAGGAAGGGGGCGTCGGTGTAGCGCTTCAGGTAGTCCCGGAAGTAGGGCACCTCCCGGTCCGCGTAGTACTCCTTGAGGATCACGTGGTTCACCGCCATCCAGAAGGCCCCGTCCTGGCCGGGGTGGATGGGGATCCACCAGTCCGCGTACTTGGACACCTGGGAGAAGTCGGGGCTGAAGACGGTGAGCTTGGCCCCCGCGTGCCGCACCTCGGCGATGAAGTGGGTGTCGGGGGTGCGGGTCATGTTGAGGTTGGAGCCCATGACCGCGATGAAGCGGGCGTTGTACCAGTCCGCGGACTCGTGGACGTCCGTCTGCTCGCCCCAGATCTCAGGGGAGGCGTTGGGGAGGTCGCAGTACCAGTCGTAGAAGCTCATGGGGACCCCCCCGAGGAGGGAGAGGAAGCGGCTCCCCGCGGCGTAGGAGATCTGGCTCATGGCGGGGATGGGCGAGAAGCCGATGACCCGGTCCGGACCGTAGCGGCGCACGGTGGAGACCACGGCCGCGGCGATGAGCTCCAGGACCTCCTCCCAGGAGGCGCGGCGGAAGCCCCCCTTCCCCCGGGCCTTCTGGTAGCGCTTGCGCTTGTGGGGGTCGTTCTGGATGGACTCCCAGGCGGCCACGGGGTCGGGGTGGGCCTTCTTGGCCTCCCGCCAGAGGTCCAAAAGGGCCCCCTTGGCGTAGGGGTACTTCACCCGGATGGGGCTGTAGAGGTACCAGCTGAAGCTGATGCCCCGCTGGCAGCCCCGGGGCTCGTAGGGGGGCAGGCCGGCCTCGAGGCTGGGGTAGTCCGTGGCCTGGAGCTCCCAGGTCACCACCCCGTCCTTGACGAAGACCTCCCAGGAGCAGGAACCGGTGCAGTTCACCCCGTGGGTGGTCCGCACCCGCTTGTCGTGCTGGAAGCGGTTGCGGTAAAACTCCTCCCACTTCCGTTCCGCCGGGCTTTCAACCTCCTTGATCCAGTCCTTCATGTCTACCTCCTGAGCTCTTTGCGGATGCGCTCGGCAAGGCTTTGCGGGCGGAGCTGCCACAGGGCGGCCTGGTAGAGGAGGAGCACCCCAAGGAGGACCAGGCCGGCCACCAGGAACCGCCCCAGGTAGAGGGAGGAAGGCCTGGGCGCCTCCTCAGAAACCTGCACCAAAAAGGCCGCCAGGGCGCTGGCCTCGGCCTCGGTGAGGGGCTTGCCCTGGTAGGCGGCCCGCATCACCGGGAAGGCGGGGTTTTGCAGAAGAGCGGTAAGGCCCGCCTCGCCCCCTAGGCGCTGGGCCGCGTCCGTGAGGTCCTTCCCCATGGACCCCCCACCCAGAAAGCCCACCCCGGCCACGGTGTGGCAGGCCTGGCAGGGGGCACCCCCGTTTTGGAAGGCCTTCTGGCCCAGGTAAAGGGCCCGGCCCAAGGCGGGGTCCCCGGCCAGCTGGGGCTTGGGGGCGGCCTCCCTTGGGGCTCCCCCCAGGCCCGCCAGGTACTGGGCGATGGCCCGGGCCTCCCCTTCGGAGACCTGGGGCATGGGGGGCATGACCCCGTTGTAGGCCGTCCCGTTCACCTCCAGGGGCCCGGAAAGCCCCTCCCGCACCACCTTGACCACGTAGGCCTCGTCCTGGACCCGGGGGTTCCCAGCCAGGGGCGGGATGGCCCCGGGGACCCCCTGCCCCGTGGGCCCGTGACAGGCGGCGCACTGCCTTTCGTAAAGCGCCTTCCCGTCCTGGGCCAGGCCTAAACCCAGGAGGAAGGCCAGGGCGATAAGGGCTCGCTTCATCCTCACCTCCGCCTTCAGGGTGAGGGGGAGGCCTTGCGCAGGCTGGCGGGCGCTGGGACATCTGTCCTACCGGAAGGGCCTAGGCTGAGGGCAGATGGAGCCCTTAGCCCGCCTGCGAGTGGACGCCCGTGGCCTGGCCACGGTCCTCCAGGCCGACCCCAGCCTGGGCCTGGAAGGGACGAAGGTCCCCTGCGCCCTCCTGGTGGAGGGCAAGGACCCCTTCGGCCGGCCCCTCTGCCCCCGCTGTCCGGTGCTCCGGGAGCTCCGGCGGGGGGCCTACCGGGCCAGCACCCCCCTGGTCCGGCAGGGCCGCCGCCTCCGGTGCCAGGGCTACCGGGAGGGGGAGGGGTTTTTGGTGGAGCTCTTCCCGGAAAAGGGGGCTCCTCCGGACCTCCTCCTGGAGCTTTCGCGGCTGGCCCAGCACCTCCTGAAGCACCCCGAGGAGTTCCCTAAGAACCTCGAGGTCTTCCTCGGGGTCCTGCGGCAGGCCCTTTCCATGGAGGCGGCGGAGCTTTTCCTTTCCGACCCCGAGGGGCACCACCTGATCCTCACCGCCTACGAGGGGCTCCACCGGGAGGCTTTCCTGGAAAGGCCCTGGTTCCAGCTGGGGGAGGGCTACCCGGGGATCGTGGCCCTGAAGCGCGCCCCCCTCTTCACCCACGCCCTAGGGGAGGACAGCCGGTACCTCCGGCAGAAGGTCAAGGCCCTGGGCTACCAGACCTACATCTGCTACCCCCTGGAGCTCCCCCACGGCCTCATCGGGGTCCTGAACCTGGCCTCCCGCGACCCCGGGGTGCGCCACGAGGAGGTCCTGGAGGCCCTGGAGCGGATCGGCCCTCTCCTGGCCAGCACCCTCTACACCCTCCTCACCCGCCTGGGGGAGGAGGGGCTCAAGGCCGCCACCCGCCTCCTCCACCGGGGGGTGCCCGCGGAGGGGGTAAGGGCCCTTCTGGAGGGGGTCCGCCGCCTGAGCGGGGCCACGGGGGTGCGGCTCGTCCCCAAGGAGGGCCCCCCCTTGAGCCTGGGGCCGGTGCCCCCGTGCGCGATGAAGGACTGCCCCGCCTGGCGGGGGGAGGTGGTGGGCTTCAAAAACGGCCTCCCCGACTGCCCCGAGGCCGAGGGGCGGCCCCGGATCTGCCTGCCCCTTTGGGCCTGGGGGGAGGTGGTGGCGGTGGAAACCCTCTTCCACGCCAGGCCCCCCAAGCCCCCCACCGGGCCTGCGGCCTTCGCCCTTTGGCTCCAGCGCCTGGCCGCCCCCCTCCTCTTCCCCGAAAAGCCCAAGGAGAGCCGCCTCGAGGTCCACGCCCTGGGGGGCTTCCGCGTCCTCTACCAGGGGCGGGAGCTCAGGCCCGAGGACTTCGGAAGGCGGAGCGCCTGGCGGCTTTTCAAGCTCCTCCTGGCCAACAAGGACCGGGCCCTCTTCGCTGACGAGCTGGCGGAAAGCCTCTTCCCTGGCCTTCCCCCGGAAAGGGCAAAGCAGGAGCTCTACACCGCGGTCTACCACCTGCGCAAGACCCTGCCGGGGATCGTGGAGCGGGAGGGGGAGTACTACCGCCTCCACCTGCCCGAGCCCCACTACCTGGACTTCGCCCATTTTGAGGCCCTGATGCGCAGGGCGGACCTGGAGGAGGGGCTTTCGGCCTTCAAAACCCTTAGGGAAGCCCTGGAGCTCTACAAGGGCCCCCTCTTCGGGGACGACCCCTACGGGGAGTGGGCGGAGGCGGAACGGGCCTACCTGCAGGAACGGGCCCTTTACGGCCTCCTCCGCCTGGGGGAGATGGCCGAGGCCCTGGGCTACAAGGAGGTGGCCCGGGAGGCCTACGCCCGCGCCCTCAAGCTGGAACCCCTCTTTGAGGAGGCCCAGACCCGCCTGGAGGCCTTAAGGTAAAGGGTATGGACCCCAAGGGCGTTCTGGCCCAGGTGCCCCTCTTCCGGGGGCTTCCCCCGGAGGGCCTTAAGGCCTTAGAGAGGGCGGCCCATTTCAGGACGCTAGCCAAAGGGGAAACCCTCTTCCTGGAGGGCGACCCTGTGACCCACCTCTACGCCGTCCTAAAGGGCCTCATCAAGGTCTACAAGCTGGACCCGGAGGGCCGGAAGCAGGTGGTGCTCCACCTGGAGGGCCCCTACCGGGTCCTGGCGGAGGTGGCCCTATTCCTGGAGCGCCCCACCTACCCCGCCAGCGCCGAGGCCCTGGAGGAAAGCCAGGTCCTGGCCATCCCCAAGGAGGTCTTCTTCGGCCTCCTGGAGGCAAGCCCCCCTCTGGCCAAGGCCCTCCTCCGCTACCTGGCCCGGCGGCAGGGGCAGCTCCTCCACCTCCTGGACCGGCTGGTCTTCCACGAGGTGGGGGAACGGCTTTCCGAGTACCTCCTGGCCCGCCTCGAGGCCGAGGGGCAGGGGTTCAGCCTGCCCACCAACCCCGAGCTCGCCGCCCTCCTCGGCACCGTCCCCGAGGCCGTCTCCCGCAACCTGGGCCGCCTCTACCGCCAGGGGCTCATCCGGCTTGCGGGCCGGCGGGTGGAGATCCCCGACCCCCAGGCCCTCAAGGGGAGGATCCGCGAATGAGTACTGTTTTTATCTGCCAAAACCCGACCCACTTACTTGACTTTCCTCAGGACCCCCCGGTAGCCTGAGGGCGAGGAGGGTTCCATGGCGACCCTGGCCCACCTGCCTCCAGGCCGTCCGGCCCGCGTCCTAAAGGTTCCCCCGGAGCACCGTAGACTCCTCGCCCTGGGGGTGCGCCCCGGGGTCTTGGTGGAGGTCCTCCTCCGAGCCCCCCTGGGGGACCCCCTGGAGGTGCGGGCGGGGGAAACCCTCCTCCTTCTCCGGCGCACGGAGGCCCACGCGGTCCTGGTGGAACCCCTGGAGGGATGATGGCCTGCCCCCGCTGCGCCTCCCCTGCCCCCGTTCTCACCAAAGACGAGCGCTGGGCCCTGGTGGGCAACCCCAACACGGGCAAGTCCTCCCTCATCAACGCCCTTGCGGGCAGCCGGCTGGAGGTGGGCAACTGGCCGGGAACCACCCTAGAACGGCTCTCCGCCCCCCTCCTTCTGCAGGGCAAGCGGGTGGAGCTGGTGGACCTGCCGGGCACCTACAGCCTCCTGCCCACCTCCCCGGAGGAGGGCCTGGTCCTAAGGGAGCTCCTGGAACACCCCCCCGACCGGGTGGTGGCGGTTCTGGACGCGGGCAACCTGGAAAGGAGCCTGGTCCTGGTCCTGGAGCTCATGGAGCTGGGCCTGCCCTTGGCTTTGGTGGTCAACCTCCTGGACGAGGCGGAGGCCAAAGGGCTAAAGGTGGACCTCTTGGCCTTGGAGGAGGCCCTGGGCCTGCCCGTGGCCGGGGCGGTGGCCAGCCGGGGCCGGGTGGAGGGGGTTCTGGACAAGGTTCTGGAGGCCCGCGTCCCCCCGCCCCCCCTCTCCTACCCCGCCCCCCTGGAGGAGGCCCTGAAGGCCCTGGAGGGGCCCGTGCCCCGGGGGGTGGCCCTCCTGGCCCTTCTGGGGGAAGAGGCCCCCTTACCCCAGGGGGTGAGAGAAAGGGCCTCCCTTTGGCGCCGGGCGCTTTTGGAAAAGGGGCTTGACCCCTACCTCCTGGCCCTGGAGGGCCGCTACACCAAAGCCCGGGAGGTGGCCGCCCGGGCCCTTAAACGGGTGGGAAGCCCCTCCGGCCTCACGGAACGGCTGGACCGCCTGGTCCTCCACCCCCTTTTGGGGCTTCCCCTCTTCCTCCTGGCCCTCTTCCTGGCCTTCCGCTTCACCTTCGCCCTCTCCACCCCCTGGGTGGACCTCCTGGGCCAGGTGCAGGAGGTCGCGGCCCGCTGGATATGGGGCCTGCCCTTCCCCGGCCTCCTGCGCTCCTTCCTGGCGGAGGGGGTGGTGGGCGGGGTGGGAACGGTGCTGGCCTTTACCCCGGTGCTCTTCCTCCTCTACCTAGCCCTGGCCTTTTTGGAAACCTCCGGGTTTATGGCCCGCATGGCCTTCGTGGCCGACCGGCTGATGCAGGCCCTGAAGCTCCCCGGGCAGGCCTTCATCCCTCTGGTGCTGGGGTTTGGGTGCAACGTGCCCGCGGTGTACGCCACCCGGGCCCTGGGCCACCCCCTGGACCGGCTCCGGGTGGCCCTGGCCATCCCCTTCCTGGCCTGCTCCGCCCGGCTTCCCGTCTTCAGCCTCTTCGCTTTCGCCTTTTTCCGGGACCAGGCGGCCTGGGTGGTCTTCGGGCTCTACCTCCTGGGGCTGGGCGTGGGGCTCCTCACCGCTTTCCTCCTGGGGCGCCTCCTCCCGGGGGGCGGTGGGGAGGGGGCCATGGAGCTCCCCCCCTACCGCTTCCCGCCCTGGCGCCTCCTCCTCCGCCTGAGCTGGGGCAGGACCTTAAGCTTCGTCCAGGGGGCGGGCGGACCCATCCTCCTGGCGGTGGTGGCGGTCTGGGGCCTCCTCCACCTTCCGGGCCACCCCTACGAGGCCCTGGCCCAGGGGCTCACCCCCCTGTTCGCCCCCTTGGGCATCGGGGACTGGCGGCTGGTGGGGGCCCTGATCCCGGGGTTCGTGGCCAAGGAGGTGGTGGTGGGCACCCTGGGGGTGAGCCTTCTGGGTGGGGAGGCCCTGGCCCCCTTGGGGCTTGGGGAGGGGCTTAGGGCCTTAGGCCAGGGGGCGCTCCAGGCCCTTTGGGGTACCCTTCAAGGGCTAGGGGGCCTCCTCGCCCCGCCCAGCCTGGCCCTGGAAACCCCGCCCACCCCCCTGCAGGCCGCCCTCCCGGGGGTGATGGGCCCCCAGGGGGCCCTGGCCTACCTGGTCTTCGTCCTCCTCTACACCCCCTGCGTGGCCACCCTAACGGCCCTCAGGCAGGTGGTGGGGCCAAGGTGGGCGGCCTTCGCGGTGGCCTACCAGCTCCTTCTGGCCTACCTCCTGGCCTTCCTGGCCTCCCGGCTATGGTAGAGCAAGCCCTGGAACTCCTCGCCACCCCCAAGGCGCCCCAGGCCCTCGCCCAGGCCCTGGGGTTGAGCGAGGCCGGCGCCCTTCTCCTCCTGCAGCAGCTGGAAAGGCGGGGGTACGTGGAGGCCCTGGCCTGCGGGGCGGGGTGCGGGCGCTGCGCCTTCCGGAGCGGCTGTTTGAAGGAAGGAAGTGTCCACTATGTACGAAAGGCCCGTGTACCCTGAAGGTATGATCCGCCTGCGCCAACCCCTTCCCCCCTGCACCCTGCTCCGGCCCGGGGGGGAGAGGGTCTACCTCCCCGACCTCAAGGGCAAGCCCCTGGTCCTGGTGCGGGACGAGGCCCTGGCGGAGGCCCTCGCCAAGGAGGCCCTCGAGGCCCACGCCTTCCTCCTTGCCGAAGGGGAAAGGCCAAGCCCCCTTCCCCTTCTCCTGGACCCGGAAGGGACGCTCCTCCGGGCCATTCCCCCGGGGGGCGCCTTGGTGGCCGACCCCTTCCTGGAGGTCTACCACCTGGGGGAGGTGGCGGGGGCGGAGGAGGTGCGGGCCTGGCTCGCCCTCCTCGAGGCCCAGTGCCCGGAGTGCGTGGTCCCGGAGGGGGAGTGGTTCTAGAACCTGGGTCATGGCCTCCCCGGAAGGGGCCAGGCTAAAAGGAGGTGGCGATGAAAGAGCGCTTCGTAGGCAAGGCCCTGGTCCGCCCCGGCGGCCGGGCCGAGGTGCTGGAGTGGTCGGGGGAAGGCGCGCTGGAGGTGGCCCAGAGCGAGGACGTCCTCCTGGCCTGCCTGGAGGGGGAGGTGGGGGTAAGCCGGTGGGGCAGGGGCTTCCGCCTCGAGGCGGGGGAGGTGGTCCGCCTGCGACCGGGGAGCTACGCCCTGAAGGGCCAGGGGCGGCTTTTCCTGGTGCGCTTTGGCCTCTCCCCCGAGGCCCTTTCCGGGGACCACGAGGCCCTCATGGCGCTCCTGGAGGCCCTTCCCGCCAAGGAGGCCGCGGAAGCCCTGGCCCGGCTCTTTGAGGCCCACGCGGCCAAGGAGGAGGCCCTCTTCTACCCCCTCCTCTCCCCCGGCGCGGCCCGGGAACGGGCGCTGGAGCACAGGCTCCTGCGGGAGCTCATCGGGGAACTCCTCAAGGCGGTCAGGGAGGGGCGGGAAATCGCGGGCATCGTGGCCCGGCTCAAGGGGGCTTTAGAGGCCCATATGGAGGCGGAGCTAGGATAGCCCAGGCCGGGGCAGGCCCTCCCCCAGGAGCACCCGCACCCCGGGTTCGCGGAAGAGGTAGGTGTACCCCCAGTTGAGGAGCACCAGGAGGCGGTTGCGGAAGCCGATGAGCTCGCGGATGTGCACGAAGGCCCAAAGGGCCCAGGCGGGAAAGCCCGTGAAGGCGAGGCCCCCGATCTCGGCCACCGCCTTGTTCCGCCCGATCACCGCCAGCTGCCCCCGGTCGCGGTAGCGGAAGGGGATGGGCTCCTGCCCCCGAAGGGCGCGGAGGAGGTTTTCCGCCGCCAGGCGGCCCTGCTGCAGGGCCACCGGGGCAAGGCCCGGAAGGCCCAGGCCGTTCACGTCCCCCACCGCGTAGACCTCGGGGTGGCCCGGAAGGCGCAGGAAGGGGTCGGTGGGCACCCGTCCCCGGGGGTCGGTGGGGAGGCCCGGCAGGGGGTTCCCCCTCACCCCCACGGCCCAGAGGACGAGGTCCGCGGGGAGGAAAGCCCCCTCCCTAAGCCGCGCGCCCCCTTCCTCCACCCCCACCACCTGGGCCCCAAGAACCACCCGGACCCCCATCCCCTCCAGGGCCCTCTTGGCGTAGGCCGAAAGCGCAGGGCGGAAGGAGGGGAGGAGCCTCTCCCCGGCCTCCAGGAGGAGGACCTCCGCCCCCCCGACCTCCGGGAAGTCCCGGCGGAGGGCGTAGCGCAGGAACTCGGCCAAGGCCCCCGCCAGCTCCACCCCCGTGGGCCCGCCCCCCACCACGAGGAGGCGCAGGGGCCTTTCCTCCCTCGCCGCCCCTTCCAGGGCGAGGAGGAGGCGCTGGCGGATCCTTTGGGCGTCCTCGAGGCCCTTCAGGAAGAGGGCGTGCCGCCCCACCCCCGGCACCCCTAGGTCGTGGGGGCGGCTCCCCGTGGCCAGGATGAGGTGGGTGTAGGGCAGGGCCTCGCCCCCCTCCAGAAGGAGCCTCCGCCCCTTTAGGTCCACCCCCTCCACCCGAGCGAGGAGGAACCGGCCCCGCCCGAGGAGGGGGCGCAGGGGGTGGGCGATGGCCGGGGCCTCCAGGTACCCCGTGGCCACCTGGTAGAGGAGGGGCTGGAAGAGGTGATGGTTCCGGGCGTCCACCAGGAGGTAGGGGACCCCCGCCCGGTCCAGGGCCTTGGCCGCCGCCAGCCCCCCGAAGCCCCCGCCCACGATCATGATCCCCGTTTCCCGCACGCTTGTCCTCCTTGGGACAAAAGTCCCTTCTCGTGATGATTTTCCCTTACCTTACTTGTGAAGACAGGAACAAAACGCACAATCGGGGGCGCCCCCCGCCCCCGAGCCGCAAAAGGTCCCTCCCCTAGGCCGAACCCCCGGCCACCTTGCCCACCCGCGCAAGCCACGCGGGGGGCACGTAGCTGCACCGGGGCTCGCTGGCCAGGTAATCCCCGGTCTCCGCCCAGGCCCGGGCGCGGCTTCCCCCGCACACGTAGCGGTACTCGCACACCCCGCACTTGCCCTTCAGGCGGTCCTTGTCCCGGAGCTCCCGGAAGAGGGGGCTGTTTTGGTATATATCCAGTAAACTCCTCTCCCGGACGTTCCCCGCATAAAGGGGCAGGAAGCCGGAAGGGGCCACATCCCCCGTGGCCGAGACGAAGACGAAGCCGTTCCCGTCCGTCACCCCCAGCCGGGAGTGCTCCATGCCGTCCTGGAAGTACTCCCTATGGAGGCTCTCCCCCGCGGCCAGGGCGCGATCCCTCGCCCCCTCCTCGGCCCTCCTCTGCAGGACCACCCGGCGGAAGTGATGGGCCTCCGTGGTCTTCACATGGAAGGGGTAGGTCTTGGAAACCTCGTAGAGCCACCGGAGGACCTCCTCAAAGGCCTGGGCGGAAAGCTGCTTCAGGAGGGCCCCCCGGCCCACGGGCACCAGGAAGAAGAGGCTCCAGAGCACCACCCCCATCTCCTTGAGGAGGTCGGGAAGGGCCCGGATCTCGGGCCAGGTGTCCCGGGTCACCGTGGTGTTCACCTGGGTGGGGAGCCCGGCCTCCTTGGCCCAGGCGAGGGCCTTTAGGGTCCTCTCAAAGGTTCCCTTCTCCCCCCGGAAGGCGTCGTGGGTTTCCGGGGAGGCGCCGTCTAGGGAAAGGGCCAGACGGGTGACCCCGGCCTCCTTGAGGCGGAAGACCATCGCCCGGGTGAGGAGGGGGGTGGCCGCGGGGGTGAGGCCCACCTTGAGGCCGAGGTCGCGGGCCCTCCCGAGGAGGAGGAAGAGGTCCTCCCGGGCCAAGGGGTCCCCCCCCGTCAAGAGGAGGAGGGGCTTGGGGCGGTAGGTGGCCACCTCCTCGATGAGCCTTAAGCCCTCCTCGGTGGAAAGCTCCCCAGGGAGGGGGTGGGCTTCCGCCGAGGCCCGGCAGTGGCGGCAGGCCAGGAGGCAGGCGTGGGTCACCTCCCAGGCCACCAGGTAGGGGTAGCGGGCGAAGTCGGGGCGTTCCATGGGGTTATCCTTTCCGGCTTCCGAGGGAAAGGTCCATGACCGGGGTCAAGGCCGGGGAGGAGCCTCCCCGGCCCAGCTCCTTCTCAGTAAATGTCGTAGGCGGTGTTGTACACGTTGAACTTGCCCGTGGGCGTGCGCACCCAGTCCCCGGTGATGCGGGCCTTCTCCTTGAGGGTCAGGGCATCGTAGACCACGATGAAGGTGGGGGTGTCCTTGGAGCCCCAGGCGGAGACCCAGATCTCCGTGCCGCCCTTGTTGAACTCGGGGTGGACCATCCGCGCCTTGAGGTCCTGGGCCCCCGGCACCTCCCAGCACTTGGCCACCTCCAGCTTGCGCTTGTCAATGGCGCACAGGCTGGCCGCGGCCTCTGGGCTCGGGCTCATGGGGAAGTCCACGATGACCCAGGGGCTGTTGGGGTGGGTCTTGATGAAGAGATTGCCGGTGTAGGGGAGCTGGATGCGCTTGATCACCTTCCAGGCGTGCTGGGGGTGCTTTTCCGGGTCCACCCCCACCACGGTCACCTCGGGGCTGCCGATGTTCCCCGTGGCCCAGACGGGCCCGTAGGTGGGGTGGGTCCAGTTGGAGCCCCGGCCCGGGTGGGGCCTGACCCCGGCCTCCACCTCCGCCACGAACTCCCGGGTCTTGGTGTCGATGACGATGAGCTTGTTCACCGCGTTGGCCGCCACGATGAAGTAGCGCTTCAAGGCCCAGCCCCCATCGTGGAGGAAGCGCTCGGTGTCGATCATGGTGATGGGCAGGGGGCGGCCCTTCTGGTTCAGTTTGGAGTAGTCCACCAGCCAGGTCTGGCCGGACTCCTTCAGGTTCACGATCCACTCGGGGTTGAACTGGCTGGCCACGATGGCCGCCACCCGGGCCTCCTGCACGAACTCCCCCGCCCCCTTGGTGTAGGACATGGTGGACACCATCTTGAGGGGCTCGAGGGTCAGCCCGTCCAGGATCACCATGGTGGGGGGCCAGTAGCACCCCACCACCGCGTACTTGTCCTCGTAGCCTTTGAACTTGCTGGACTCAATGGAACGGGCGTCCACGCAGGGCTTGGACTCCGCCACCACCCGGGGCGGGTTCATCCAGAGGTCAATAAGGCTGGCCTTGCCGTCCCGGCCGATGGCCATGAAGTAGCGCCCGGTGGCGGAGGAGCGCAGGATGTGGGTGGCGAAGCCGGTGGGCACGATGGTCACCAGCTCCTTCTTGTCCCCGTCAATGATGGCCACCTGGCCGGTGTCCCGCAGGACCTGGCCGAAGAAGTTCTGCCAGTTGCGGGTGTGCTCGGGCTTGGTGGGCCGCTTCTCCGGCGGCACGTAAACCTTCCAGGTCCTCCGGATCTCCTCGTAGGTGGGGATGGGTGGGGCCGGGGGCTCCTCCAGGAGGAAGCGGGCCATGAGCTCCGTTTCCTTCTCGCTCAGGATCCCCTGGCGGCCCCAGTCGGGCATACCCCCGGGCAGACCCCCGAAGATGACCGCCTTCAGGTACTCCAGACCCCGCTCGGCCATCTTTTTGGGGTCCAACGCCGGACCCGTGGCCCCTTTGCGGAGCACCCCGTGGCAGCCCGCGCACCGGTCAAAGTAGATCTGGGCCGCCTGCTCCTTCTCCCCAGGGGAAAGCCCCTGGGCCAAGGCCCCGGCCAAAAGCAAGAACCCCAACGCAAGCCCTAACCTCCGCATGGCTTTACCTCCCAAAACAAGGATAAAGATGTCCAAATAGGACATGTGTCCTAAGACAAACGTCCCTACCGCCAAAATCCCCCGGGCCCAAAGGCCCGGGGGGGCAAGGAGGGCCTCAGTGCCCCTTATGGGCCTCCTGGGGGGTGGGGGCGTAGACCCGGATGATCCCCCGCATGTAGGGGTGGATGCTGCAGATGTAGGTGTACTCCCCGGGCTGGGTGAAGGTCACCCGCCACCTCTCCCCGTGGCCCAGCTTGGGGGAGACGAAGGGCTCCGGGCCCTTCACGTCCACCACCACCGCGTCGTGGCGGCCGGTCCGCTCCCCTTCCAGGAGGTCAAACACATCCTCGTTCACGAACTCCACGGTGGTGCCCACGGGCACCTCCACCACCTTGGGGTAGAAGGAGTTGCCCACCATCTGGATGGTGACGGGCAGGGGGTCCAGCGTCCTCTCCCCCACCGCCACGGGCTGGAGCAGGGCCGGGTCCGGGGCCTTGCGCACGGTGTGCTCGTGCGTAGGGGTGCCCAGGCCGTAGGGGTCCAGGACGCGCTTGGCCTCCTGGGGCACCTCCTTAAGGGCCTTGGGGCCTTCGGCGCGCACCTCGGCCACCCGGGGGGCGTCCTTCTTGGCCCGGAGGATGCCCAAGGCCCCCTTGATGGCCGTCCCGAACACGTGGGTCACCAGGGTGTAGTCCCCTTCCACAGGGGGCACCCGCCACTCAATCACCCAGGAGTCCGAGGGCCCCGCCAGGGCGGTCTGGCTCCCCTTCACCACGTTGTCGGGGTTGCCCTGGTAGTACATGTACTCCCAGACGCCCCCCACCACGTGGAAGGTGCTGGTCAGGTTGGGGCCCGCGTTCAGGAAGTAGATGCGGATGTAGTCGCCGGGGCGGACGGGGATGGGCTCCTTGACGTAGCGGAAGTTCTGCCCGTTGAAGACCACGTAGGTGGCGCGGCCGTCAAAGAAGTCCCGGCCCGAGGCGTACCATTCGCTCTGGACCAGGTAGAGCTTGAGGTCGGGGGCCCGGCCCAGCTCGGCCTCGAGGCGGTACTTCTTCTTGGGCTCCACCACGATCATCCCATGCTGCCCACCCATGGTGTGGGCCATGATGCCGTGGCCCCCGGGGGCGCAGTGGTACATGAAGACCCCGGGGAAGTCCGCCTGGAAGCGGAAGACCCGTTCCTCCCCCGGCTGGACGTTGCCCAGGAACTTGGAGGTCTGGGTGTTGGCCGCGTGGATGGAAAGGCCGTGGGCCACGAAGTCCTCGTTCCTCAGCACGATCTCCACCGTGTCCCCTTCCTCCACCACCAGGAGGGGCCCTGGGCTCATCTCGTTGAAGGAAAAGCCCTTGACGTACACCCCCTGGTCCACGGGGAAAACGCTGGAGTGGGTGGTGAGCTCAAAGCGCTTCACCGCCGCCAGGGCTGGGAGGCTTAGGCTAAGCACCAGAAGGGCCGCGATCCGTTTCCACATCGTTCCTCACCTCCTTGGGAAGCCTAACTCGGACTTCCCTATCCGAGATAAACCCTAGCGCAAGGAGGGCAGGACAGGTGTCCTTGTGACATTTGTCCCAAGCGGAGTCCTCACCCCAGGCGCTACCTTAGAAGGAGGATGCGGCGGTTTACCTTGCTCCTAGGGTTCCTTTTCACTGGGCTGGGGTTTTTGGGCAGCTTCCTGCCCGTCTTGCCGGCCACCCCCTTCTTCCTTCTAGCGGCCTATTTCTTCTCCCGCTCCAGCCCGCGCCTCGAGGCCTGGGTCCTGAGCCTCCCCCAGGTGGGCCCCGTGGTCCGGGACTACCGGGCAGGGCGGGGCATCCCCCTAAGGGCCAAGGCCCTGGCCACCGCCCTTGCCCTCTTGGGGGCCTTCCTCAGCCTCCTCCGCCTGCCCCATCCCCTGGCCCAGGCCCTGGTGGTGGGCCTCATCGCCTACGGGGTGTACTTCATCTGGAAAAAGGTGCCCACAAAAACCCCTACCGGCCAAGGCCGGTAGGGGTTGCAAGGGTAGGGTTAGTGGGCGTGCTCTTTTTCGTGAAAGGTGGTCACCACCCACCACATCCCTTGGGGAACGAAGAGGTAAACCACGCTGCTAAAGGCGATGAGGTACTTCCAAAAGGGATCCAGGTGGGGGGGGAGGATCATGCCCAAGGCCCCCAGGGCCTGAAGAAGGGCGAAAAGGTAGGAAAACGCCACAACGCCTGGCCTCCCCAGCATCCGCCCCAGGGCGTAGAACATGGCGTAGAAGCCCGCGGCCGAGACCATGAGCATGCCGTAAAGCATGAGGTCGCGCACCGCCTCGCTAGTCATGGGCCCCCACCCCCTTGGACGCATGGGCCTGGCCCTTGCCGATGGTAAGGAGGTCCCAAAGGAGGACCAGGTAGCTCACCAGGAAAAAGACCCCAAAGATGAAGCGCCAGACCATCCCGTTTTGGAACCAGGGATGGGTCTGGGCCTCGATGTAGGCCTGCCAGGTGCTCCCACCGATGGCCCGTTCCACCATGGTTTGGGTGAATCCGGCCACGGTCATGGCCGCGCTCATGCCGAAGATACCCACCACCATGAGGACGAAGGCCCACTTCCAAAGTTTGGAGTCAAACTTGGGGAGTTCAGGCCGGCGCACCTGGTGCAGGGCCATGTAGATCACGGTGAGGATAGCGGTCACGTAAGCCCCGAAGAAAGCCAAGTGGCCATGGGCCGGGGCCAGCTGGGTCCCGTGGGAGTAGAGGTTGATCTGGGGCAGGGTCTGCATGAAGCCCCACACCCCAGCCCCCACGAAGTTCCCAAAAGCCTGGGCGATGGCCCAAAACAGCGCCGGTTGGTTCACGGTTTGCATGCGGTGGACCCCCGCATCGTACACCGCGTGGACCACCATGGCCACCAGAGGGATGGGCTCTAAAGCGCTGAAAAACCCCCCAAGGCCAAGCCAGTACTCGGGGGTGCCGATCCAGAAGTAATGGTGGCCAAGGCCCAGGATGCCGGTGCCGAAGACCAAGGCCACCTCCAGGTAAAGCCAGGTCTCCACGATGCGCCTGGGGGTGCCCAGGAGGTGCATCAAGGCCATGGCCATGATGGACCCCGCCAGGACCTCCCAGGTGGCCTCCACCCAGAGGTGGACCACCCACCACCAGAAGTACTGGTCCATGGAGATGTTGGGGGTGTAGTGCATCCCCGCGGTGTAAAGGCCGGCCAAGGCCACCAGGTCAAACATGAGGACCGCGGCCACGCCCGTGATCCTCTTGGCCTTAAGGGCGGTGGCCACCACGTTGTAGAGGAAAATGGCCATCACCGCCACGATGCCGATATCGGCCCACCTAGGCGCCTCTATGTACTCCCGGCCTTCGGTGATGAACCACAGGGTGAGGGCGTTGCCCGGCCCGTACTGGACCAGGAGGTAGACCAAAACCACCACGCCCACCGCAGCGATGAGGGTAAAGAAGGCCAGCCTAGCCAGCCGGATACCCACCACTTCCCGCTCAAGCTCCAGGGGTAGGAACCAGTAAACCCCCCCCATGAAGCCCAAAAGGAGCCAGACGATCATGGCGTTTACGTGGAGCATCCGGTTGGTCATGAAGTTCAGCTTGCCGTAAAGGAAGTTTGGATCCAGGTACTGCCAGGCGGCGAGAAGGCCAAAGAGCACCTGGGCCCCAAAGAGGGCCAAGGCCACCCAGAAATACCAAAGGGCGAGCTTCTGCGACTCGTAAAGCTTGCCTTGAGGCATGGCCTGCGTCATGCTTCCACCTCCCTACTGAACCCCCGCAAAGCGGTCGGGGAAACCGTTGGTGTCTATGGCCGACATCCACTTAAGGAAGGCCACCAGAGCCTTGGCTTCCTCTTCGGAAAGACCCAGGTTGGGCATCCGGCGGCTGAAGGTGGGGTAACGGTCAGGGTGCTGGAGCCACTCGGCCATGGCCTCCTCCTTGGTGGCCTTCCCGGTCATGGACTTGACCATGGTCTCCCACTTGGGGTCCAGCCAGGCACGGGTGAGGTCTGGGGCAAAGTAAGCCCCGTTGCCGAGAAGGGTGTGGCAGTCCATGCAGTTGCGGCTTTGCAGGGTCATCTTGCCCTTATTGACCAGGGAGTAGGCCTCGGCCTCGCTCCACACCCGGCCGAAGAACCCCGTCTCCTCACCGATGACGGGAAGGTCGCGCCGCTTCTCGTAGTCCCGCTTAAGGCCGATTTCTCGGTTGATGACCGCGTAAGCGGGCACCCGAGCCGAGCCCTCGCGGATCTGGTTCAAGGAATCTATGGTAAGGTAGACCAGAATCCCCGACATGATGAGGCTGCTCACCACCGCGGCGTTGCGCCAAAACCGGGGTTCCAGCCATCCGGAACCCCGCGAGAGCCATAAGGTCAACACCACGGTGGCAAAGAGGGCCCCGATGGTCGTTTCTATCCAGCCGATCTCCATAGCCTCTTCACCTCCTTAGGGTTCCAACCCACCTTAAATCTCCGATTCATTTATCCGAGTATCCATGACCTGAGTCAAGGGGCAAAGGTCCCTGAAACCCCCGTACGGGTAAAGTGAAGGGAGATGAGCGTGCGCACCCTCCTCAAACGGGAAGAGTCCTACGCCCTCCACGCCCTTTTGCTCCTGGCGGAGGAGCCTGGGCTTTCCGCCCAGGAGGTGGCGGAAAAGCTGAAAGCCCCCCCCGCCTTCATGGCCAAGGTGCTGCAGAAGCTGGCCCGGGCGGGGCTCGTGGAAAGCCGGGTGGGGCGTAAGGGGGGAGTATGGCTCAAGGAGCCCCCGGAGGCCATCAGCCTCCTCCGGGTGATGGAGGCCCTTTCGGGGCCGGTGGCCCTGGACCTCTGCGCCACCTTAAAGCGTTGCCCCACGGAGGAGCGGCGCGGGTTCTGCTACCTCAAGCCCAACCTGGTGCGGATGAACCTCGAGCTCCGGAAAACTCTGGCCGGCCTCACCCTGGCCGAGCTCCTGCCCCAAAGCGCCCCTTGACCTGGGTCATGGCCCCACGGGAAGGCCTAGGGCCACCCTAGGGGCATGGCGCTGGACCTGAAGACCACGGTCAACGAGGTTTTGAAGGCCCACCCCGAGGCGGTGGCCCTCCTCAACCGCCTGGGCCTGGACACCTGCTGCGGGGGGAGCCTCCCCCTGGAGGAGGCGGCCCGGGAGGCCGGGCAGGACCCAAGGGAGGTCCTTAGGGCCCTGGAGGAGTTCCTAAAGGAGGGGCGGTGAACCTCCTGGAAAAAGCCCGCTACGGAGCGGTGCGGGGGGTGGAGCTCCTGGCCGACCACCCTGAGGTCCGCCTGGTCCTCTTCAGCCTCCAGGAGGGGCAGGAGGTAAAGGGGCGGGGGGAGCCCTGGGTTTTCCTCCTGGCCCTCGAGGGGGAAGGGGTCCTTTGGGCC
The DNA here is from genome assembly GCF_000373145.1 of Thermus oshimai DSM 12092. Lineage (NCBI taxonomy): Bacteria > Thermotogati > Deinococcota > Deinococci > Thermales > Thermaceae > Thermus > Thermus oshimai. Next base: position 22,350 of record NZ_KB890624.1, on the reverse strand, counting down.
GGGGAGCGCTCCTTGGAAGCCCGGGCGGGAACCTTGCTCATGGCCGAGCCGGGAGAGCCCCACGGGGCAAGGGCGGGCCAGGGGCGTTTCCTGGTCCTCGGGATCATCGCCCCCAGGCCATGATCGCCGCCAGCCGCCTGGCCCTCACCACGGCCCTCTTTTGGCTGGCCGCCGCCGGCCTGGTGGGGCTCCTTCTGGGCCTTGGGCTTCTCCCCTACGCCTGGCGGCCCGCCCACGCCCACATGAACCTGTTGGGCTTTGTGGGGCTCATGATCTACGGGGTGGCCTACCACGCCCTGCCCCGGTTCCGGGGGGTGGTCTTCCGGAGGCCCGGGGTGGCCCTTTTCCAGGTGCTCTTGGCCAACCTGGCCCTCTTGGGCATGGCCCTGGCCTGGGGGCTGGGCCTGGTGGGGCTTTGGGGCGTTTTCGCCCTCCTGGAGTATGCGGCCCTCCTCCTCTTCGTCCTCCTCGTGCTGGAGGTTCTCTGGCGTTAGGGACACCTGTCCCGCGAGGCCTTCCCTAAGGTGAAGCCATGCAGAAGACCGCGCCCGTACCCCTAAGGAGCGTAGCCCTCCCCACGGAGCACGGGGGGTGGGGGTTCACCCTGGAACCCATCCTCCTGGGCCTTCTCCTCGCCCCGGGAGGCGCCACTTTCGGGCTTTTCCTGCTAGGGCTTTTTGGCTTCCTGGCCCGGCACCCCCTCAAGCTCGCCTACCAGGACCTGAAGCGGGGCAAGCGCTACCCCCGCACCCTCTTGGCCCTCAAGGTGGCCTCGGCCTACCTGGCCCTGAGCGCCCTGGGGCTTCTCCTCGCCCTCCTCACCGCCAAGGGGCCCTTCCTCCTCCCCCTCCTCCTGGCCCTCCCCTTGGGGGCCTACACCCTCTGGGCGGACGTGGAGAACCGCGCCCGGGAGCTCTTTCCCGAGGTGGCCGCGGCCCTTTTCATGGCCAGCCTAGCCCCCGCCGGGGCTCTGGCCGGGGGGCTGGGTGGGGAGGTGGCCCTGGGGGCCTTCCTGGCCTTAGCCCTAAGGGACGTGGCCGCGCTCTACTACGCCCGCACCCAGGTCTTAAGGGCCCGGGGCCAGAACCCGAAGCGCCATCCGGCCCTTATCGCCCTTTTCCTCTCCGCCCTCTTGGCCTTTGCCCTTCTCCCCTGGACCGTGGGCCTGGCCTTAAGCCTCCTCGCCCTTTACGGCGCCCACGCCCTTTTCCGACCCCCCGTGCCCGCCCGGGTCATCGGCTGGACGCAGATGGGCTTCGGCCTCCTTGTGGTGTTGGCCACGGCCCTGGGCTTCACCCTGGAGGGCCTCCCCACCGCCCTCCTAGGGGTGCCCCTCCTCCACCGCGCCTTGGGCTTCGGCCTCATCGCCCTGGCCTTCCTCGCGGGGGGGTACCTCTTCTTCCGGAAAGAGGTGCCCCGGAGCGTGCGCATCCTGGTGGGGCTTTACGACCTGAACGCCCTTCTTGGCCTTCTCTACCTGGCCTTCGCAGGGAAGTTCCTCCCCCATCCCCTCCTGGCCCTTCTGGGGGTGGTCCTCCTCCACCTGGCCCTGAAGCGGCCCCACCCCTGGCCCGCCCTGGGGTTCTGGGGCCTGGGCCTGCTCCTTTTGGTCCACTAGGGGCATGGGGTTTGCGATATTTTTCACGATTTTACTCGCTCGTGCCTAAAGTCTCCCCTATTAGTGGCCAAACCCACACCCCAATCCCCACCCAAGGCCCCATCCTGGGGATATGGCGCGAACCCTCCTGTGGCTTTCCGCCCTCCCCTTGGGCCTGACCCTCTGGCTCCTCCTCAACCCCCCCACGCCCACCCGCTGGGCGGAGCCCATCCAGGCCCCCCCCGAACGGCTGGAAGAGGTCTACCAAAAGGCCCACCCCGCGGTGGTCCTGGTCCAGGGGCCGGAAGGCGGCCGGGGCACCGCCTTCTTCTACAGCCCCACCCTCCTCCTCACCGCCTACCACGTGGTGGCGGAAGGGGGGCCCCTCACCCTCCTCCTCCCGAGCCGCAAGGAGGTCGGGGCCCGGGTGGTGGGGTTCCACGAGCCCTTTGACCTGGCGGTCCTCGAGGCCGAAACCCCCCACAGCCGCGCCCTCCCCTTGGAGTTCGCCCGCGCCCCCCGTCCCGGGGAGGCCCTCCTCCACATCGGCAACGGGCGGGGCCAGTTCATCGCCCCCCGGTACGGCCGGGTGGTGCGGCTCGGGGTGAACCCCTCCCCCTTCCTGCCCCAGGGCCTGGTGGAGACCTCCCTGCCCCTGGCCCCCGGGGACTCCGGGGGGCCCGTGCTGGACGGGGAAGGAAGGGTGGTGGGGGTGGCGGTGGCCATCGGGCAGACGGAGGAGGGCTTCCGAAGCTTCTTCACCCCCCTCTTGGGGCGGGAAGGGGTGGTGCGGGGGCTGGAGCGGGGAGAAAAGGCCTACTGGCCCTACCTGGGCCTGAGGGGCCCAAGGGCCCTCACCCCGGAGCTCGCCCGGGAGCTGGGCCTCCCCCCTGGGGGGGTGATGGTGGGGGAGGTGGTGCCGGGCGGGGCGGCGGCCAAGGCGGGGCTTAGGGGCCTCGAGTCCGGAGGGGTGCCGGACGTGATCCTGGAGGTGAACGGGGTGGCGGTGGGGAGCTTTGAGGACCTCCTGCGGGAGGTGCGCCGCTACCAGGTGGGGGACCGGGTGGCCCTCACCGTGCGCCGGGGCGGGGAGGTTTTGCGGGTGGAGGTCCTCCTAAGCCCCTTCCCCGGCCGCTAGGGCCCGGTAGGTGGGAAAGCCCAGGCCCTCCGCGAGGAGCACCGCGCGGGCGATGGCCCGGGCCAGGGCATCCGCGGCGTAGGCCCCAAGGCGCAGCAGGAGGGGAAGCCCCACCCCGCGCCCGTCCCCCAGGGCCAGGGCGAAGACCAGGTCCCCGTCCAGGGGGGTGTGGGCGGGGCGGAGGGCCCGGGCGATCCCGTCCTGGGCCATGATGGCCAGGCGCCGGGCCTGGGCCTTGGTGAGGGGGGCGTCGGTGAAGACCGCGGCCAAGGTGGTGTTCCCGCCCAGGAGGAGCGGGTACCGGTACTCCTCCCGCCGCCCCCGGTAGCGGGCGAGGTCGGGCAGGAGGGCCCGCTCCGCCTCCTCCAGGAGGCCTTCCGCGTAGAGCCTTCCGGTGAGGGGGTCAAAGGGGCGGCCCAGGCTGTTCACCGCCGCCAAAGCCCCCACCCCAAAGCCCTCCTCCAGGGTGTACCCCGCAAGGCCCACCCCGCCCTTCACCCCGCCCGCCAGGGCCCCCGTCCCCGCCCCCACGCTCCCCTCGGCCACCCTCCGGCTGGCCCCCTGGCAGGCGGCGTAGCCCGCCTCGAGGCCTGGGGGCCGGAAGACCGCCCCCCGGCCGAGGTCGTAAAGCACCGCCCCCGGCACGATGGGCACGGGGCCCGCGGGGGTGGGAAAGCCCCTCCCCCGCTCCCAGAGGAAGCGCACCACCCCCTCCGCCGCCCCCAGGCCAAAGGCGCTCCCCCCCGTGAGGAGAAGGGCGTGGACCCGCTCCACGGTGTTCTCCGGGGCCAGGAGGTCCGTCTCCCGGGTCCCCGGGGCCGCCCCCCGCACGTCCACCGCGGCCACCGCGCCCTCCTCCAGGAGGAGGACCGTGCAGCCCGTCATGGCCTCGAGGTCGGTGTAATGGCCCACCAGAAGGCCCTTAAGGGGAATCTCGTCCCCCCTCCAAGCTTCCGCCATGCCCCCAGTATGGTGTAGCCTATAGGCCAAGACAAGGGAGGCGGAAGATGTGGACCTACCTCATCCACGGTGACCCTTCCCCCAGCGTCCAGGCGTTCTTGGAAGAGCTCGGAAAAGCCCTGGAGGCCCAGGGCTTCCGCCTAGAGCTCACGGAGGAGGCCCCCAACCTGGTGCTGAACGCCATCCGCAAGGAGGCCCCCAGGCCCTACCGCCGGAAGGCCCAGGCCACCTTCGTGGCCTCGGTGCTGGAACTCCCCCAAAAGCCGGGAGACCCCATCCGGGAGCTCTACCCCTACCTGGTGCGGGCCCTCTCCAACGTCCTCCTGGCCTACGTGCCCGGGGATGGGGTGACGTTCCTCACCCTGGAGCTCGGCCACTACGAGGAGAAGGAGGGGGAGGGGTTTTATGAACGGGTGGCCGCGCGCCTTAGGCCCATCGCCTGCAGCCGCCTCGTCCTAAACAACGTCTTCATCCCCGACCTGGAGCCCGAGCTCTGGCAGGGGGACGAGCTCACGGAGAGCATGCACCGCGCGGGGAAGAAGCTCAAGGAGTGGGACCTCCTCCCCGCCCCCTTCCCCATCGAGGAGATCCTCCCCCCTGAGGACCTAAGGCACGTGAAGCGCCTCTACGGCATCGGGGGGCTCTCCTACGGGAACCTCTCCGTGCGCAAGGACGAAACCCGCTTTTGGATGTCCGCCAGCGGCGTGGACAAGGCGAACCTACGGGAGATCGGCCGGGACATCCTCATGGTGAAGGGCTACGACCCCGAGCAAAACGCCATCCTCCTCTCCGTCCCCCCCCACGTGGAGCCCAGGAGGGTGAGCGTGGACGCCATAGAGCACTGGATGATCTACCGGGAGCACCCCGGGGTGGGGGCCATCCTCCACGTGCACGCCTGGATGGAGGGGGTGCCCGCCACCCCCTTCAACTACCCCTGCGGCACCTACGAGCTGGCCCAGGCGGTGGCGGAGAAGGTGCGGGAGGCAAAGGACCCCACCCGGGCGGTGGTGGGCCTCAAGAACCACGGCCTCACCATCACCGGCCGGAGCCTGGACGAGATTCTGGAGCGGATTGAGGGGAAGCTCCTCCGCACCGTGCCCATGACATGAAGGCCCTCCTCTACACCCCCTCCCTCCCCCGCTTCTTCGCCGCCCGCGCCCTAGGCAAGCGCTTTCCCGTCAGGGCCCTGCCCCTTGCGCTAAAGGAACTGCCCCCGCCGGAAAGGCCGGGCTTCCGGCGGGTGCGGGTCCTCCTAAGCGGGGTCTGCGGCTCGGACCTGGCCCTCCTCTACGGGAAAAGCCCCCCCTCCCTAAGCCCCTTCTTCTCCTTCCCCGCCGTCCTCGGCCACGAGATCCTGGGGGAGGTGGAAGGGGTGAGGGTGGCGGTGAACCCCCTTCTGGCCTGCCTCGAGCGCGGCCTTCCCCCCTGCCCCATGTGCCAGCAGGGGGAGGAAGGGCTTTGCCAGAACCTGGCGGAAGGGGCCCTGGCCCCGGGGATGCTGGGCTACAACCGCGACCTCCCGGGGGGCTGGGGGGAGTGGACCCTGGCCCGGGAGGAGCGGCTTTACCCCATCCCAGAAGGGGTGCCCGATGAGCGGGCCGTTTTTGCCGAGCCCCTGGCGGTGGTCCTGAGGGGGCTAAGGCGCTTCCAGCCCTGGCCCGAGGAGGTCCTCATCCTGGGCATGGGCACCATCGGCCTCCTCACCCTTAGGCTCCTCCGGGCCCTAGGGTACGGCGGCCGGGTGTACGCGGTGGCCAAGCACCCTCACCAGGCGGAAAAGGCCCGGGCCTTCGGGGCGGACCGGGTCTTTGGGAGCGCCAGGGAGGCCCTGGAGGAACGGGCCCGGCGCTACCGCTACCTCCTCTTCGAGGGGCACCGGGGGGGGTACAGGGGGGTGGTGGAGGCCTCGGGCAGCGGCCGGGGCTTCCGCGAGGCCCTGGCCCTGGCGGCGGAAGGGGGAAGGGTCCTCCTCCTGGGGGCCCCGGGGGTGGAGTGGGCGGACCTCTCCCCCTTCTGGTTCAAGGAGGTGGGCCTGGTGGGGAGCTACACCTACACCCGGGAGGAGTTCCGGGAGGCGGTGGCCCTCCTGCCCGAGCTTTCCGGGCTGGAAGGCCTGGTGGGGGGGGTCTTCCCCCTGGAGGCCTGGCCGGAGGCCCTTTTGAGCAAGGGGAAAGCCCTCTTCCGCCCAAATGTGGCCTAGGGCAGGGCGGGCAGGAGGCCCCCTGGGCTAGGCTCTACCCAAGAGCCGAAGGAGGGTCTTATGCGGGAGGAAGGGGAAAACCCCTTTGAGGGGGCTAAGGAACGGCTTCAGGAACTCCTGAAGGAGGTCAAGCGGGTCATCGTGGGCCAGGACCTCCTTTTGGAGAGGATGCTGGTGGCCCTCCTGGCCGGGGGGCACCTCCTCATCGAGGGGGTGCCGGGCCTGGCCAAAACCCTGGCGGTGAAGACCCTGGCCGAGGCCCTGGGGGGGCGGTTCAAACGGATCCAGTTCACCCCGGACCTGGTGCCCGCGGACCTCCTGGGCACCCGGGTCTACAACCCCAAGGAAGGAACCTTCTCCACGGAGCTGGGGCCCATCTTCGCCCACCTCCTCCTGGCGGACGAGATCAACCGCGCCCCCGCCAAGGTGCAGTCGGCCCTCCTGGAGGCCATGCAGGAGCGGCAGGTGACCATCGGCCGGGAGACCTACCCCCTCCCCAAACCCTTCCTGGTGCTGGCCACGCAAAACCCCATTGAGAGCGAGGGCACCTACCCCCTGCCCGAGGCCCAGCTGGACCGCTTCCTCCTCAAGGTGGTGGTGGACTACCCAGCCTTCCACGAGGAGCTCCAGATCGTAGAGCGCATGACCCGGGGGGAGGCCCCGGAGGTCCGGGAGGTCCTCTCCCTGGAGGAGCTCCTGGCCCTTTCCCGGCTCTCCCGCCAGGTCTACGTCCACCCCAAGGTGGCGGAGCACGCGGTGGAGCTGGTGCAGGCCACCCGGAAGCCGGAAAAGGAGCTTAGGCCCTACCTGGCCTTCGGGGCAAGCCCCAGGGCCTCCCTGGCCCTGGTCCAGGGGGCCAAGGCCCTGGCCCTCCTCCGGGGCCGGGCCTACGCCCTTCCCGAGGACGTGCGCGACCTCTTTAAGGACGCCCTGCGCCACCGCCTGGTCCTCTCCTACCAGGCCCTGGCGGAGGGGGTGGGGCCGGACGCTCTGCTGGAGCGGATCCTGGAGGCCTTTCCCCCGCCTTTTGTGCCCCTAAGGGACCCCTATGGAGACGCCCGAGGCCCTGCTGCGGAGGCTTGAGCTCAAGGTGGTCCGGCCCCTGGATGGGCTTCTGTTCGGGGACTACCGGGGGGTCTTCTACGGTCGGAGCCTGGAGCTCGCCGAGATCAGCCCCTACCACCCGGGGGACGAGCTGGAGCGCATAGACTGGCCGGCCACCGCCCGCACGGGCACCCTCCACGTGCGCCGCTTCCGGGAGGAAAAGGAGCTCACCCTCTGGCTCCTCCTGGACGGGGGGCCCACGGTGCGCTTCGGCTCCAGGAGGCGGGAGAAGTACGCCCTGGGCCTCGAGCTGGCCCTGGCCTTCGCCTACATCGCCCTGAGGCACGGGAACCGGGTGGGGGGGGTGGTCTCGGGCCGGCTCCTCCCCCCGAAGGGGGGCCGGGCCCAGGCCCTGGCCCTGGCCGAGGCCGCCCTGAAGGCGGCGGAAGACCCCGCGCCCTTAGGGGAGCGCCTGGACCTCCTGGGGCGGGTGGCCCGGAGGCGGGGGCTTCTTTTCGTCTTCTCGGACTTTCTGGACGAGTTCGCCCTGCCCCTGGGCCGGCTTGCCGCCCGGCACGACCTGGTGGCCGTCCTGCTGGAGGACCCCCTGGAGCGGGAGCTCCCCGAGGGGGTCTGGCGCTTCCGGGACCCAAGGACGGGGGAGGTGGTGGAGGTGGACGCCCTGGACCCCAGGGTGCGCGCCGCCTACCGCGCCCGGGCGGAGGCCCTTAGGAAAGCCCGCCTGGAAGCCCTCAGGCGGGCGGGGGCGGAGGTGGTCTTAGCCTCCACGGAGATGGACCTCGTCCCCCTCATCCTGGGGTTTGTGGAAAGGAGGCGGAGGTGGCCTTCAAGGAGCCGGGGACCCTCCTTCTCGGCCTAGGGCTCTTCCTCCTGGGCCTTCTCCTCCTTGTGCTCCTCCTGCGCGGGGGCCGGGCCCGGTTGGAACGGGCCCTGGAGGCCCCCTTCCGCCCCAGGCCCCCAGGGTGGGAGTGGGCCTACCCCCTGGGCCTCCTCCTTCTCCTCCTGGCCGCGGGCCGGCCGGAGGCCACCCTCCCCTGGCGGGAGAACCGGACCCAGGTGGTGCTGGTGGTGGACACCAGCCACTCCATGGCCGCGGACGACGAGGCCCCAAGCCGCCTGGAACGGGCCAAGGCCCTGGCCAGGGCCTTCCTCCAGGGCCTGGACCCCACGGTGAGGGCGGGGCTCGTAAGCTTCGGCCCCCAGGCGGTGATCCTCCTGCCCCCAAGCACCGAGCGGACCGCCCTCCTCGAGGCCTTAGAGGGGCTTCGGCCCGGCGGGGTGAGCCCCCTGGCCCAGGGCCTGGACCAGGCCCTGAAGGCCCTGGGGGAGGCCATAGGCCCCGAGCGGGACCTGCCCGAGGCCAAGCCCCCTAGGGCCGTCCTCCTCTTCTCCGACGGGGCGGCCAACGCTGGAGGAGACCCCCTGGAGCGGGCCCCCCGCTTCCGGCAGGCGGGCATCCCCCTCTTCGTGCGCCCCTTAGGGGACCCCAGGGGGACGGTGAGCCGCATCGGGGAAGGGCTTTTCTTCGTGCCCGCGGACCCCGCCCGCCTCCTCCGCCTGGCCCAGGCCACGGGCGGGGAGGCCCTGGGGGAGGACTTCCGGCCCCTGTACCGCCACCTAAGGCCCTCCTGGGCCTGGCGGGCGAGGCCCATAGAGCTCAGCCAGGGCCTCCTCGTCTTGGCCTTTTTCCTCCTGGCCTTCGGCGGGTACCGGAGGGTGGCCCTGGAAGGGAGGTTGCCGTGAAGCTTTTGGCTCCGGAGGCCCTAAGCCTCCTGCTCCTCGTGGGGTTTTTAGCCCTGGCCCTCTGGAAGGGGCCCAAGAAGGCCCCCCTCCCCCATCCCTTGGCCCGCCTGCTCAAGGAGGCGGCCCAGGAAGGGAAGAAGCCCCTTAGGTGGCTGCCCCAGGCCCTCTTCCTCCTGGCCCTCTTTCTCCTCGTCCTGGGGGCGGCCCGGCCCCTTCTCCCCCTGCCGGGCGCGGTGGGGGACCGGGTGGCCATCCTGGTCATCGACGTGAGCCGGAGCATGATGGCCCCGGACCTGAAGCCGAACCGCCTCGAGGCCGCCAAGGAGGCCGCCCGGGCCTTCCTGGAAGAGGCCCCCAAGGGGCTTCGGGTGGGGCTTGTGATCTTCTCCGGCTCCGCCCAGACCGTCCACCCCCCCATCCTGGACCGGAAGCGCCTTAGGGCCAGCCTGGAGAGCCTCGAGTTCGGGCGCTCCACGGCCATCGGGGAGGGCATCCTCGAGGCCCTAAGGGGCATAGAGGCCGCAGGGGGCAAGGGGGTCATCGTCCTCCTCACGGACGGCCGGAACCGCACCGGGGTAGACCCCCTGGAGGCCGCGGGGGAAGCGGCCCGCATGGGGGTGCCCATCCACGCCATCGGGGTGGGGGTGCCCGGCTGGACCCCCAGCCCCGAGGACCCGGTCATGGGCTTCGGCTTCTTCGCGGGGGCCTTTGAGGTGGACGAGGAGCTCCTTTGGGCCATAGGGGAGCTCACGGGAGGGAGCCACCACCTGGTGACCTCCACCGAGGCCCTGAAGGCCCTCTACCGGAAGCTGGCGGCGGAGATGAAGCTGGAAGTGGTCCGGGTGGAGGCCACGGGGCTTTTCGGCCTCCTCGGGGGGTTTTTGGCCCTCCTGAGCCTGGGGTTAAGGCGCTTCCTCTTTCCCCTCTAGGAGCCGCCAAAGGGGTTGGGGGCGGGCTCCACGGGAAAGAGCTCCTGGGGCTCCCCTCCCGGCGTGGGGAGGAGGCGGAAGAACTCCCCGTTCAGGAAAAGGTAGACCTGGGGCTCGCACCCTTCAGGGGCCTCTGGGAACTGCACGGGGAGGAAGGCCCGGGGAGGGGAAGGGGGAGGGGCCGCGGTGAGCCTGGCCGCCCCCACCCCCAGGAGAAAGCCCAGGAGAAGGCCCAGCGCCAGGGGTTTCACCCCTTCAGGATAGGAGGGCCCCCGCGGGGGGAATGTGAGGCCGGGGGTAATCGGGAAAAGGGCCCTTGAGAGAATGGGGGGCATGAAGGTGGCCCTGGTAAGCGGCGCCAGCCGCGGCATCGGCAAGGCCATCGCGGAGGCCCTCCACCGGGAGGGGTACGGGGTGGGCCTCCTGGCCCGGGACGAAGGGGGGCTAAGGGCGGTGGCGGAAGCCCTGGGGGAAAGGGCCCTCCCCCTGGTGGGGGACGTGCGGAAGGCGGAGGACTGGGCCCGGGCGGTGGCCGCCCTAAAGGAGGCCTTTGGGGGCCTGGACGTCCTGGTGAATAACGCCGGCATCGGGATCTTCAAGCCCCTGGAAGAGCTTTCCGAAGGGGAGCTAAGGGAGGTCTTGGAGGTCAACCTGGTAGGGCCCTTCCTGGGGCTCAAAGCCGCCCTCCCCCTCCTCAAGGAGCGGGAAGGGGTGGTGGTGAACATCGCAAGCCTGGCAGGGAAAAACCCCTTCAAGGGGGGCGCGGCCTACAACGCCAGCAAGTTCGGCCTCCTGGGCCTCATGGGGGCGGCCATGCTGGAGCTGAGGGGGGAGGGGGTGCGGGTGGTGAACGTCCTGCCCGGCTCGGTGGACACCGGCTTTTCCGGGAACGCCCCGGGCCAGGCCTGGAAGCTTGCCCCGGAAGACGTGGCCGAGGCGGTCCTCTTCGCCTTAAGGCTTCCCAAACGGGCCCTCCCCTCGGAGATGGAACTGAGGCCCACCCGGCCCCAGGGGCGGTAGGCTAAGGGTATGGTGCCCCCTAAGCTTCAGGCCGCCTTGGACCTCATCAAGAGCCTCCCCCGGGAGCTCAAGACCCAGGTCCTCCTGGACTACGCTAAAAAGGTCCCGCCCCCACCCCCTGGGGTGGAGCTGGAAAGGGTCCACGAGTGCCAGACCCCCTTCTTCCTGCACGCGGGGGTGGAAGGGGGGAAGGTAAAGCTCTTCTTCCACGTGCCCGACGAGGCCCCCACGGTGAAGGCCTTCGCGGGGCTCCTTTTGGAGCTGGAAGGGGAAAGCCCGGAAGCGGTCCTCGCCATCCCCCCCGATTTCTACCGGGGGGCGGGGCTGGAGGAGCTCCTCACCCCCTTGAGGCTTAGGGGCCTCGAGGCCGCCCTGGAGCGGCTCAAGGCCCAGGTGCGCAGGGCCCTTGACGGGAAGGGGTAAGGCCCCTACACTGGGGCCTAACCGCGCCGGGGCGCGGCGAAAACCAGCCCGTTCTCTTATCCAGAGCGGTGGAGGGTACGGCCCTGTGAAACCGCGGCAACCTCCCGCCTCTTCCGTTCCATGGCCGGATGCGGGCGGGGCTGGTGCCAAGGCCGGCCCGGGCGGGGGAAACGCCCGGGGACGATAAGAGAAGGGGGGAAGCGCCACGCCCAACCCCTTCTTGGCGAGAGAGAACGGTCCCGCCGGGAAGGGGCTTTCTCATGGCCCCTTCCAAGCGCACCCGGCCGGGTCTTGGAAAGGAGGCCAAAGATGCGCTTTGAGACCCTGCAGCTCCACGCGGGCTACGAGCCCGAACCCACCACCCTAAGCCGCCAGGTCCCCATCTACCCCACCACCAGCTACGTCTTCCAAAGCCCCGAGCACGCCGCGGACCTCTTCGCCCTGAGGGCCTTCGGGAACATCTACTCCCGCATCATGAACCCCACGGTGGAGGTGCTGGAAAAGCGCCTTGCGGCCCTGGAGGGGGGGAAGGCGGCCCTGGCCACCGCAAGCGGCCACGCGGCCCAGTTCCTGGCCCTCACCACCCTGGCCCAGGCGGGGGACAACCTGGTCACGAGCCCCAACCTCTACGGGGGCACCTTCAACCAGTTCAAGGTGACCCTGAGGCGGCTGGGGATCGAGGTGCGCTTCACCTCCCGCGAGGAGCGCCCCGAGGAGTTCCTGGCCCTCACGGACGAGAGGACGCGGGCCTGGTGGGTGGAGTCCATCGGCAACCCCGCCCTCACCATCCCCGACCTCGAGGCCCTAGCCCAGGCGGCCCGGGAGGTGGGGGTAGCCCTCATCGTGGACAACACCTTCGGCATGGGGGGCTACCTCCTGAGGCCCTTGGAATGGGGGGCCGCCCTGGTCACCCACTCCCTCACCAAGTGGGTGGGGGGGCACGGGGCGGTCATCGCGGGCGCCATGGTGGACGGGGGGAACTTCCCCTGGGACAATGGCCGCTACCCCCTCCTCACCGAGCCCCAGCCCGGCTACCACGGCCTCAGGCTCACGGAGGCCTTCGGGGAGCTGGCCTTCATCGTGAAGGCCCGGGTGGACGGCCTCCGCGACCAGGGGCAGGCCCTGGGGCCCTTTGAGGCCTGGGTGGTCCTCCTGGGGATGGAAACCCTCTCCCTAAGGGCCGAGCGCCACGTGGAAAACGCCCTGGCCCTGGCCCACTGGCTTAGGGAGCACCCCAAAGTGGCCTGGGTGAACTACCCGGGCCTCCCCGACCACCCCCACCACGCCCGGGCGGTGAAGTACTTCCGGGGGAGGCCGGGGGCGGTCCTCACCTTCGGCCTCAAGGGGGGGTACGAGGCGGCCAAGGCCTTCATGGGGCGGCTTAGGCTCATCTCCCACCTGGCCAACGTGGGGGACACCCGCACCCTGGCCATCCACCCCGCCTCCACCACCCACTCCCAGCTCTCCCCTGAGGAGCAGGTCCAGGCCGGGGTGGCCCCGGAGATGATCCGGCTCTCCGTGGGCCTGGAGCACATAGAAGACCTCAAGGCGGAGCTTCGGGAGGCCTTGGGATGAGCGAGATCGCCCTGGAAACCTGGGGGGAGCACGAGGCCCTCCTCCTAAAGCCCCCCCGCTCCCCCCTCTCCATCCCGCCCCCCACCCCCCGCACCGCCGTCCTCTTCCCCCGGCGGGAGGGGTTTTACACCGAGCTCGGGGGGTACCTCCCCGAGGTGCGCCTCCGCTTTGAAACCTACGGCCGGCTGAACGCCAGGCGGGAGAACGCCGTCCTCGTCTTCCACGCCCTCACCGGGAGCGCCCACCTGGCGGGCACCTACGACGAGAAGACCTTCAAGGCCCTCTCCCCCCTGGAAAAGGCCTTCGGAAAGGAGGGCTGGTGGGACGCCCTGGTGGGCCCGGGGCGGATCCTGGACCCCGCCCTTTACTACGTGGTTTCCGCCAACCACCTGGGAAGCTGCTACGGCTCCACCGGGCCCCTCTCCATAGACCCCCGCACGGGGGCCCCCTACGGGCGGGCCTTCCCGCCCCTCACCATAAGGGACCTGGCCCGGGCCCAGGCCCGGCTTCTAGACCACCTGGGGGTGGAGCGGGCCACGGTCATCGGGGGAAGCCTCGGGGGGATGGTAGCCCTGGAGTTCGCCCTCATGTACCCCGAGAGGGTGAAGAAGCTCGTGGTCCTGGCCGCCCCGGCCCGGCACGGCCCCTGGGCCCAGGCCTTCAACCACCTGGCCCGGCAGGCCATCCTCCAGGACCCCGGCTACTGGGCGGGGGAGGCGGCCCCCAAGGGGATGGCCCTGGCCCGGGGCATCGCCATGATGAGCTACCGGGCCCCCGAGGGCTTCGCCGCCCGCTGGAACGAGGCCCCGGAGGAAGGCCCCTCCTACCTGGACTACCAGGGGGAGAAGTTCTTAAGGCGCTTCCACGCGGAAAGCTACCTGGTCCTCTCCCGGGCCATGGACACCCACGACGTGGGCCGGGGCCGGGGGGGAATGGAGGCGGCCCTGAAGCGCCTTAAGGAGATCCCAAGCCTCTTCGTGGGGATTGACACCGACCTCCTCTACCCCCCTTGGGAGGTGCGGGAGGCGGCCAGGCTTGCGGGGGCCCGGTACCGGGAGATCAAAAGCCCCCACGGGCACGACGCCTTCCTGATAGAAACCGACCAGGTGGAGGAGATCCTGGACGCCTTCCTGCCCTAAAGGGCCTACCATAAGGGCATGGCCCCCATCCGGGTGGGCACCGCCAGCTGGACGGACGAGACCCTTTTGGCCTCCGGCTGGTACCCCAAGGAGGTGGCCAAGGACCCCGAAGGGCGGCTCCGCTACTACGCCCAGCACTTTGACACCGTGGAGGTGGACAGCACCTTCTACGCCCTCCCCCGCCCCGAGGTGGTGGCCAAGTGGGCGGAAAGGACCCCGGAGGGCTTCACCTTCCACGTGAAGGCCTTTTCCGCCTTCACCGGGCACGGCCTCGAGGCCGAACGCCTCCCCAGGGACCTGAGGGCCCTCCTCCCCCGGCAGGAAGGCCACCTGAGCCAGAAGGAGATCCCCGAGGAGGTGGTGGAGGAGGCCTGGGGCCGCTTCCTCCTGGCCCTGGAGCCCTTAAGGCAGGTGGGGAAGCTCGGCTACCTCCACTTCGGCCTCCCCCCCTGGGTGGAGCCCAGGCCCCGGAGCTTCCGCTACCTGGAACGCCTTGCGGAGCGGGCCCAGGGCTATGTGGTGGCGGTGGAGTTCCGCAATCCCAAGTGGTACACCGCCTGGGGCTTCGTGAAGCGGGAGCTAAAGCGCCTGGGCCTGGTCCACGTGAGCGTGGACGCCCCGCCCCACCCCGAGGCCCCCCCCAGGGTCCTGGAGCCCACCCACCCCGTGGCCGTCCTCCGCTGCCACGGGCGGAACGCCGAAACCTGGAAGGGGCCCCACCGGAAACCCTACGAGCGCTTCAACTGGCGCTATTCCGAAGAGGAGCTTTTGGACCTGGCCCAGGCGGCCAAGACCCTGGCGGAGCGGGCGGAGGTGGTCTACGTCATCTTCAACAACAACTACGGCACCCAAGGGGTGGAGGCGGGGCTGGGGCTCAAGAGGATTCTGGACTCAGTTTAGGACAAACGTCCTCCCCGGGCCCCTTAGCCTGGAAGCATGGAACTCGGCATCCTCACCGAGCACACCTCCGGCCTCAGCGAGCGGACGGCGGAGGAGCTTGGCCTTTTCCTCTGGAACCCAGCCCAGGAGGGCCTCGAGGCGGCCCTGGCCCGGCTCCTACCCCTCTACGACCGGGTACTCCTCCTCCTAAGCCGCCCCCCCTTTGGGGCCCACCTCCCCTTGGGGCAGGCCCTGGCCCGGAAATACCCCCACCGCCTCCTCCTCCACGCCACCCCCCTCTTCGGCCCGGGGCTTGCCGCCCTGGCGGAGCGGGCGGCGGAGGAGGCGGGCAGGCGAGAGCCCAAGGAGGTCTTGGCGGAACTCCTCAGGGTGGAGCGGGAAGGGCAACTTTTCCTGGCCACCCAGGACGGGGAAAAGCTCCGCGCCTTAGGCTGGCTCCCCCCTGGAGGGGGGCTCGTCCTCAGCTTGGGGTTTTTCGCCCTCTTCGCCCTGGAAGGGGAAGCCCTGCACCAGCCCCCTTTGCCGGTGCCCAAGGGGCAGCTCCCCGCCGCCCTGGCCCGCTTCTGGGGCGGGCGGCTTGGGGGGCGGAAGGGGCGGATCCGGCTCCTTTTGGGCGAAAGCCTTTGGGAAGAAAGGAAAGCCTTTCAGGAGGCCCTCCACGGGCTTAAGCCCGAGCGGGGGGTTTTCGGGCCCTTGCCCCAGGTCTGGGAGGAGGCCTTGGGCTCGAGGGCCCTCCTGGGCTTCGCCTACCCCCTCTAAGTATCCCACCGGGACGGGCGCTTCGGCATGGGCCCATGCGAGGAAGCCGCCTGAGCCCTCTTGGGGTAAAGTGGGGCCATGCGGTTAAAGGGCAAAGTGGTGGTGGTCACGGGAGCAGGGAGCGGCCTGGGCCAGGCCCTGGCCCTGGAGCTCCTAAGACGGGGGGCCAGGGTGGCGGCGGTGGACCTGAGGCCTGAGGGCCTGGAGGAGACCCGGGCAAAGGCGGGGCCTTCGGAAGGCCTCAGCCTCCACGCCCTGGATATCACCCAGGAGGAACGGGTAAGGGCCCTGCCCGAGGAGGTCCTAAGGGCCCACGGCCAGGTGGACGGCCTCATCAACAACGCGGGGATCATCCAGCCCTTTAAGCGCTTCCAGGAGCTGGACCTCCCCAGCATGGAAAGGGTCTTCCGGGTGAACTTCTGGGGCACGGTGTACATGACCAAGGCCTTCCTCCCCCACCTCCTGAGGCGGCCCGTGGCCCACCTGGTGAACGTTTCCAGCATGGGGGGCTTCCTGCCCGTTCCGGGACAAGCGGTCTACGGGGCCTCCAAGGCCGCGGTGAAGCTCCTCACGGAGGCCCTATGGGCGGAGCTCCAGGACACCCCCGTGCGGGTCACCCTGGCCCTGCCGGGGGCCATGCGCACGGGGATCGCCCAGCACTCGGGGGTGGAGGTAAAGGGGGCGGGGACGGGGGGGCCCATCTTGGAACCCGAGCGGGCGGCCCAGCTCCTTCTGGACGCGGTGGAGAAGGACCGCTTCCGGGTCCTCCTGGGGCAGGACGCCCGGGCCATGGACCTCCTCTACCGCCTGAGCCCCTTGAGGGCCGTGCACCTCATCCAGAGCCGGATGAGGG
The DNA here is from genome assembly GCF_000373145.1 of Thermus oshimai DSM 12092. Classification (NCBI taxonomy): domain Bacteria; kingdom Thermotogati; phylum Deinococcota; class Deinococci; order Thermales; family Thermaceae; genus Thermus; species Thermus oshimai. The sequence continues at coordinate 6,049 of NZ_KB890624.1, read as the reverse complement.
GGCTTCTCGGCTAAAGGGCGAGGGCCAGGCCCTCCGCCCGGGGGTCGCTGGCCCCAAGGAGGGCCTCCCCATGGCGGAAGGCCACCTGCCCCCGGCCGAAGGCGGCGGGCTCGAGCTCGTAGCGCACCCGGTGGCCCCGGTCCTTGAGGAAGAGGGCCACCGCCTGGGGCACCCCGGGCTCCAACAGCACCTCCCCCGAGGGGGTCACCTGCCAGCGGGGCCGGTCTAAAGCGGCCTGGGGGTTAAGCCCATGGGCCAGGGCCAGAACCACCTGCACGTGCCCCTGGGGCTGCATGAACCCCCCCATGACCCCAAAGGCCCCAAGGGGCCTCCCCTCCCGGAAGAGGAAGCCCGGGATGATGGTGTGGAAGGGGCGCTTGCCCGGGCCCACCCGGTTGGGGTGGCCCTCCTCTAAGGCGAAGCCCAGGCCCCGGTTGTGGAGGGCCACCCCCGTGCCCGGCACCAGGACCCCGGCGCCGAAGCCCTGGTAGTTGGACTGGATGAGGGAGACCAGGAGTTCGCCGTCCGCCGCGGCCAGGTAGACCGTCCCCCCGGGCTTGAGGCCGGGGAGGGGCAGGGGGAGGGCCCTTTCCCCGATGAGCCTCCGCCTTTCCGCCGCGTAGACCTCCGAGAGGAAGGCCTCCGGGGCCACCTCCATGTGGCGGGGGTCGGCCACGTGGCGGTAAGCGTCCGCCAGGGCCAGGCGCATGGCCTCGATCTGGAGGTGGTAGCCCAGGGGGTCCTCCAGGTGGAAGTCCAGGCCCTCGAGGATCCTGAGGGCCAGAAGGGCCGCCACCCCCTGGCCGTTGGGGGGAAGCTCGTAAAGGGTGAGCCCCCGGTAGTCTGCGGAAAGAGGCTCCACCCAAAGGGGTTCGTGGGCCCTCAGGTCCTCCAGGGTGAGGAGCCCCCCGGTCTCGGCGCTGAAGCGGGCCAACGCCTCCGCCAAAGCGCCCCGGTAGAGGCTTTCCCCGTAGCTTTCCCCGATCTCCCTAAGGGTTTTGGCGTGGAGGGGGCTCCGCCAGACCTCCCCCGCCCTGGGGGCCCGCCCCCCGGGGAAGAAGACCTCCTTGAAGGCCTGGAACTCGGGGCCTTCCAAAGGGAGGAAGACCTCCTCCGCCCGCCGCCAGGCCCGGGCGGTCTCGGGGCCCACGGGAAAGCCTTCTTCCGCGTGGCGGATGGCGGGGCGGAGGAGCTCGGGGAAGGGAAGCTTCCCAAAGCGCTCGTGAAGGGCCCGCCAGCCGGAAACCGCCCCGGGCACGGTCACCGGAAACCAGCCCCTTTCTGGCATCCGCCCTTCGGGAAGCCTTTCCGGCGTGAGGGCCAAGGGGCTTTTCCCCGAGGCGTTGAGGCCGTGGAGCCTGCCGTCCCACACCAGGGCGAAGAGGTCCCCCCCAAGGCCGTTGGAGGTGGGCTCCACCACCGTGAGGCAGGCGGCCATGGCGATGGCGGCGTCCACCGCGTTCCCCCCTTTCAGGAGGACTTCCGCCCCGGCCATGGCCGCCAGGGGCTGGCTGGTGGCCACCACGCCCCGCCGGCCCAGGACCACGAAGCGCCTCGAGGGGTAGGGGTAGTGGGTGAGGTCCATGGCCCCATTATCCCCGGCGGGTGCTAGGCTAGACCCGATGGGCCGCCCACCCCTTTCCGAAGCCCAGGAGGACTACCTCAAGCAGCTCTTCCTCCTGGAGGAAGCCCTGGGGGGCAGCGTCCCCACCCAGGCCCTGGCGGAGCGCCTAGGGGTGAAGCCTCCCTCGGTAACGGAGATGCTGAAGAAGCTCAAGGCCCTGGGCCTGGTGGAGCACAGCCCCTACCGGGGGGCGAGGCTCACCGAGGCGGGGCGAAAGGTAGCCCTGGAGGTCCTCCGCCACCACCGCCTCCTGGAAACCTACCTGCACCAGAGCCTGGGCTACGGCTGGGAGGAGGTGCACGAGGAGGCGGAGCGCCTGGAGCACGTGATCTCCGAGGCCCTGGAGGAGCGGATCGCAAAGGCCCTGGGCCACCCCCCCTTTGACCCCCACGGGGACCCCATCCCCACCCCCGAGCTCACCCTGCCGGAGCGCCCCGCCCTCCCCCTAAGCGAAGCCCCCCTGGGGGAGGCCCGGGTGGTGCGGGCCCTGGCCCAGGACCCGGGCACCTTGAACCTCCTCGCCCACCTCCACCTGCGCCCCGGGGCCCAGCTCAGGGTGCTGGAGCGGGGCCCGGAGGGGGTACGGGTGGAGGTGGAGGGGGAGGTCTTCCTCCTGCCCCTGGAGCTCGCCCGGGCGGTGGGGGTGGCCCCTCATCAGCAGGGGTAACCATGCCCGGCGAAGCGCCCATCCCCAAGCCCGCACCCGCCCAAGCCAAAGAACAAGAAGAGGGCCGCTACCCTTGGTGGAAGGTCCTCTGCCTCACCGGGGTGGACCTCTTCTCCTCCTTGGGCTACCAACCCGGCATCGCCCTCCTGGCCGCAGGCCTCCTCTCGCCCCTCGCTAACCTGGCCCTCTTCCTCTTCGCCGTCCTCGCGGTCTACCCCGTCTACCGCCGCGTGGCCGAGGAAAGCCCCCATGGGGAAGGGTCCATTGGCCTCCTCACCCACCTCCTCCCCGGCTGGCGGGGAAAGGTGTTGGTCCTGGTGGTCCTGGGCTTCATGGCCACGGACTTCATCGTCACCATCACCCTCTCCGCCGCGGACGCCGCCGTCCACCTCATCGCCAATCCCCTAGCCCCCTCCTGGCTCGAGGGGCAGCAGGTGGGCCTCACCCTCCTCCTCATCGCCCTTTTAGGCCTCGTCTTCTACTTGGGCTTCCGCGAGGCCATCGGGCTCGCCGTGCCCCTTTCCCTCGGCTACCTCCTCCTCAACGCCCTCACCCTAGGAGCCGCCCTCCCCCACCTTAGCCTCGAGGCCCTGGAAGGCTGGTGGACGCGGCTCCTCCAGGCCTACCCGGCCCCTGAGGCCATGGTCCTCGCCACCTTCCTGGCCTTCCCCAAGCTGGCCCTGGGGCTTTCCGGGTACGAAACGGGCGTGGCCGTGATGCCCCTCATCCGGGGACGGCCAGAAGACGACCCCCAAAAGCCTTTAGGGCGCATCCGGGAAACCCACAAGCTCCTCCTCGCAGCGGCTCTGATCATGGGAGGCTTTTTGGTGGCGGCCGGCACCGCCACCACCCTCCTCATCCCCGAGGAGGCCTGGCGGAGCGAGGAGGTCTCGGGGCGGGCCATCAGCTACCTGGCCCATCGCTATCTGGGGGAGGGCTTCGGCACGGTTTACGACCTCTTCTCCATCGCCATCCTCTGGTTTGCCGGGGCCAGCGCCATGGCCGGCCTCCTCACCATCGTCCCCCGCTACCTCCCCCGCTTCGGCATGGCCCCGGAGTGGGCCAGGCGGCAACGCCTCCTGGTGCTCTTCTTCACCGGGGTGGCCTTCGCCGTCACCCTGCTCTTCCGGGCCAGCGTGGAGGCCCAGGCCGCGGCCTACGCCACGGGCGTTTTGGTGGTCATGACCTCTTCCGCCTTGGCCGCCTACCTCCTGGCCCAAAGAGAACAAAACCCCCACCAAAAGCTCTACGGCGGGCTTACCCTCCTTTTCCTCTATGTCCTGGTGGCCAATATCCTGGAAAGGCCCGACGGGATCAAGATCGCAGCCTTTTTCATCGCCGCCACCCTCCTCGTCTCCTTGACCTCCAGGGCCCTCCGCTCCTTTGAACTCCGGGTGGAAACCTTCGTCCTGGACGAGGTGGCGGAAGGGCTGGCGGCGCGAATAAAGGCCCAGGAAAGCCCCGTTCATCTCATCGCCCACCGGCCGCGTTCCAGGCCGGATTACGCCGCCAAGGAAAGACGGGTGCGAGGGAGCGCCCATCTCCCGGCCAAGGAACCCGTCTACTTCGTGGAGGTTTACATCCCTGACCCCTCGGAGTTCAAAACCAAGGCCAAGGTCTGGGGCATCGACCACCCCGACCACCAGGTCTTCCGCATCCTAGGGGCCGCGGCGCCGAACACCCTGGCCGCCTTCCTCCTCTACCTTCGGGACCGCACGGGCAAGGTGCCCCACATCTACTTTGAGTGGCCCGAGGAAGGGCCTCTCCACGCGGCCATTGAGTTCCTCCTTTTTGGCGAGGGCGATGTTCCCACCCTCACCCACGAGGTCCTGCGCCGGGCCGAGCCCAACCCCCAAAAGCGTCCCCGAGTCCACGTGGAAGGCTAGAGCGCCGCGTAGACCTGGGTCTTGAAGTGAAGCCAAAGCCGGTCCCCGTAGAAGGAGTGGAAGGCGCGCGCGGGTTCCAGCACGGAGAGGAGGTTCGGGGCCTGGGCGAGGAAGAGGGCGGAAAGCTCCAGGGCAGGGTCCACGAAGAAGTAGGTGCCCCCAAACCCCGCCCAGAAGAACTCCCCTGGACTTCCCGGGGCCAGGCCCGCCCCCAGGCGCACGGCCACCCCCAGCCCGAAGCCGTAGCCGGGCCCCGGGAGGTACTCGGGGCCCCGCTTAAGCCCTTCGGCGTAGAGGGGGCCCAGGTGGTCCTCGGTCATGAGGCGGGCCAGGGCCGGGTGGAGGAGGCCCTTCCCGGTGCGCAGGGCCTCCAGGAAGCGCAGGTAGTCCAGGGCCGTCCCCACCCCCCCCATCCCCCCGGCGAAGCGGGGCGGGGGGGCCTCCACGGGGAGGAGGGCGATGCGCCGGCCGGTTTCGGGGTCCTTGGGGAAGGGCTGGGCCAGGCGGGCAGGGTCTTTAGCCTGGAAGCCCGAGTCCCCCATCCCCAAGGGGGCGAAAACCCGCTCCTCCATCAGCTCGGCCAGGGTCTTCCCCGAAAGGGCCTCCAGGAGGTGGCCCAGGACGTCGGTGGAAAGCCCGTACTCAAAGGCCTCCCCCGGCTGGAAGCGCAGGGGCAGGGCGGAAAGACGCTCCAAAAAGGCCTCCCGGGGGAGGTCAAAGCGGTCCACCCCGGCCTCGAGGTAACGCCTTTTTACCGGCGAAACGAAGAAGACCCCGTAGGTGAAGCCCGCGGTGTGGCGGAGGAGGTCGTAGACGAGAAGGGGCCGCCTCAAGGGCTCCAAGACCACCTCCTCCCCCACCTCCCGCCCCACCTGGAGCCGGGCGAAGGCCGGCAGGTACTTCTCCAGGGGGTCCCTTAGGGAAAGGGTCCCCTCCTCCACGAAGGTGAGGGCCAGGGCGGAGACCCAGGGCTTGGTCATAGAGTAGAGCCGGAAAAGGGCGTCCTCCCGCATGGGGAGGCCCTTTTCCGGGTCCAGGTGGCCCAGGGCGCGGAAGTAGAGGGGCTCGCCCCCCCGGGCCACCAGGACCACGGCCCCGGGAAGCCGCCCTCCCTCCACCAGCCCTTCCAGCCAGGCGTCCAGCCTCTTGAAGTCCATACCCTCTCCTCACGCGGGGGCCGCGCCGATGGAGCGCCCCCCGTCCACGAAGAGCACCTGCCCGGTGATGAAGCGGGACTCGTCCGAAACCAGGAAAAGCGCCGCGTAGGCCACCTCTATAGGCTCCCCCACCCGCCCCAAAGGCGTGGCCTGGATGGCCTTCTCCCGCACCTTCTCCGGCACCTTGGCCGTCATCCGCGTCTCAATAAACCCCGGCGCCAACGCGTTCACCCGGATCCCGTACCGCCCCAGCTCCAACGCTAGGGTCCGCGTAAGCCCCACCACCCCCGCCTTGGAAGCCGCGTAGTTCGCCTGCCCCAGGTTCCCCAGGTACACCCGGCTTGCGGTAAGCACGATGCTCCCAGGGTTCCTCTCCCGCATGGCCGCGCTGGCCGCCCTGGCCACCAGGAAGCTCCCCGTAAGGTTCACCCGGAGCACCGCCTCCCAGTCCTCCAGGGGCATCTTCCAGTGGAAGTTGTCCCGGGTGATCCCCGCGTAGTGCACCACCCCGTCCAANCCCCCCAAAGCCTCCAGGGCCTTCCCGAACCCCTCCTCCACCGAGCGGGGGTCGGCCACGTCCATGGGAATGGCCAGGGCCCCCACCCCTTCCGCCGCCTCCCGGAGGGGGCCCTCCTCCAGGTCGCAGGCCACGAGCCTCGCCCCTTCCTTCGCGAAAAGCTCCAGGGTGGCCCGGCCGATGCCGTGGGCCGCCCCC